>NZ_JAYJLJ010000030.1:0-36171 GCF_051948815.1 Aeromonas sp. Lyrl_2 | reverse complement strand
CAAACTGGTGGTCGTTACTGGGCTCGAACCAGTGACCCCCTCCTTGTAAGGGAGGTGCTCTCCCAGCTGAGCTAAACGACCTGGGAATTCTGTCTCCACCGAGTGGAGAAAATGGTGGGTCGTGCTGGATTCGAACCAGCGACCAATTGATTAAAAGTCAACTGCTCTACCGACTGAGCTAACGACCCTCACCACGACCAGTTCCGACTGCATTACTGCTTCGGCTCTGACGGCGGCCTATATTACGGATTTAAATTTCCGGTGCAACAGAAAATTCGTAATTTAAATCCGTTTGCTCACTGTGCGTACAAATGCAGGCTGTTTTTACAGTAGCGTTACGAAAACAGTGACATACAGCAATGTTACAGCTTGGCCAGACTCTGTTTGGCCAACTGGGCCGGCGAGGTGTTGGGATAGCCCTTGATCACCTGCTCATAGAAGGATTTGGCTTCCGCCTTCTTGCCATCCAGCTGCGCCAGCATACCCAGCTTCAGCAGCGCATCGGCGCGCTTGGGGGATTTGCTGTATTTGTTGGCCACGGTCGAAAACTGGGCCGAGGCACCGGCTCTGTCACCCTTGTTGAACAGCAACTGGCCGAGCCAGTAGTGTGCATTGGGAACATAGCCCGAATTGGGGTACTGCTTGATGAAGCCCTGGAAAGCCGGAATGGCTTTGTCGTAGTTCTTCTCTTTGAGAACCATGTTGACCGCTGCGTCGTAGGCCTGGTTCTCATCCTGATTGGTTGAGTAATTGGCGGCAGCAGCCGGTGTGGCAGCAGCAGGGGCCGGGGCGGCTGGAGCAGCTTGCTGGCTGCTGGCAACCTTGTCGAGCTCCTGGTAGAGCTGACGCTGGCGCTCTTGCGACTGTTCCATCTGGTAGGTCTGCTGCTCCAGCTGACCACGCAGCTCGGAGACCTCCCCTTGCAGGGAGTCGACCTGTTGCTGCAATTCAGCTTGCAGCCGCAGACGGGCATTGAGGGTGCGCTCCAGCAGGGCAACCCGATCTTCCAGGCTACCGGTGGGCACGATGGCGCCGTTGTTGCCGCTAAGGACAACCCCACCAGCCGAGTCACCGCCCAGATCGCTGACCGGTGCTGCAGCTTGCGCATTCAGAGCAACCATTACGGCCAGCGCAACGACAGCTTGCTTGTACACAGATTTCATTCGGATCAAACCTTAGCGTTTAGTACAGATAAAACGGCCAGCGCCATCGTCGCTCGCATATGCAGATTTCATTCGGATCAAACCTTGGCGTTTAGTGCAAATAAAACGGCCATCGAAATGGCCGCTTGCATATAAACGAACTTCGTTCGGTTTAAACCTTAGTAAACCAGAACCGCGCGGCGGTTTTTGGCAAAGGCATCCTCGGTGTGGGACAGATCTAGCGGCTTCTCTTCGCCATAGCTGACGATGGAGAGCTGCTCGGCCTGCACACCCAGGGTTTGCAGATACTTGGCAACAGCCTTGGCACGACGCTCGCCCAGGGCGATGTTGTACTCCGGAGTACCGCGCTCATCGGCGTGACCTTCGATCAGGACTTTCACGCTCGGGCGCTCGCGCAGGTAGCTGGCGTGGGCATCCAGCAGATCAGCGTACTGACCCTGGATATCGTAACCGTCGAACGGGAAGTAGATCACGTTGTCACGCTGCAGTGCTTCGAACTTCTGACGCATCTGCTCTTCCGGGGACAACATGCCGTTGGCGCCGCCGGTTTGTACACCGCCCATGCCGTCGGTCATACCTGATTCAGCGCCAGCGGCGTCGGAATCAGAAGAAGAACTACAAGCGGCCAGGGTGAACAGTGGCAGTGCGATGGCCAAACCCTTGAGCAGTTTATTGAGTTGCATGCTATTTCCTTAAACCTTTATAACAAAACAAAAAACAATTGGATTTTTATCAATTCAAGAAGGGCGACCAAGCTGGTGCACGAATTTCACCGCTACTGGTCGGAAGCACAGCCTTGAAGCGACCATCAGTCGACACCAACGCGAGACTCTTACGACCCTGATAGATGGTGGCATAAATGATCATGCTGCCATTGGGAGCCACACTTGGCGACTCATCCAGAGCACTCTGGGTAAGGACCAACAGGGCATTGTTTTCCATGTCCTGACGGGCAATACGATACTGTCCCTGGACACGGGTCACCATCACCATGATTTTGCCATCAGGAGTGATGGATGCACCCTGGTTGGATTCACCTTCCCAAGTCATCCGGCGAGTCATACCAGTCGCCAAATTTACGCTATAAATCTGGGGTTTGCCACCACGTTCAGAGGTGAACAACAAATTTTGCCCATCCGGCATCCAGGAGGGTTCGGTGTCGATCACACGGCTGGTTGTGACGCGGGTCAGCTGCTTGCTAGCGACATCAACCACATAGAGGTTCGGTGAACCATCTTTGGAGAGAACGATAGCCAGACGACGACCATCCGGAGACCACTCCGGCGCCCCGTTAATACCGCGGAAACTGGTGATCAGGCTGCGCTGCTGGGTGTAGATATCCTGCACGTAGATTTCGGACTTCTGGTTCTCGAAGCTCACGTAAGCCAGCTTGCTGCCATCCGGCGACCAGGCCGGAGACATCAACGGCTCGCGGGAGCGCAGCAGGGTCTTCTCGTTGTAACCATCGTAGTCAGAAATACGCAGCTGGTACGGGAACTGGGTACCCTGCTGTACGGAGACGTAAGCCAGACGGGTCAGGAAGGCACCGCGCTCGCCAGTCAAACGCTCATAGACGATGTCGGAGATACGGTGGGCAAACTGGCGCATCTGGGCACCCGGGATGGTCGCCATACGGCTATCCAGAATGTAACCGTTGCTCTCGCCACCTTGTGCCTTGGCCAGCTGGCCTTTCAGCACATCGACCAGCTCGAAGTTCACCTTGTAGGTGCCGTCACCGACTGCCGAAATGGAACCCACCACCATGGCTTCAACCCCTTGGGAGGCCCAGGGCGCGAAGTTGATCTCGCTGCTGCTGCTCGGGGTTTGCGGCATCTGGCCACGGGCCAGCGGCTTGAACTTGCCGCTGCGCATCAGGTCGTTGGAGACCACTTCCGCGATGTCCTGCGGCAACTGTCCGTTGCCTTCCCACTTGAAGGGGGCGACGGCGATGGGGCGTGCGCTATCAATACCGCCGGTGATGACGATGTCCAAGGCCGCCTGGGCACTCTGGCCCAGCAACAAACAGCCAACCAAAGCAAAAAATACTTTTCTGATCATGGCTTAAATACTCGGTTCCAATATAGATGAGAGGTTAAATTCCTTTCTCGGCGAGAGGTTGCCAACCGGAGGCAAGCAACCTCGTTTTATCACGCTTAGATACTCGGTTCTAACTTCAGGTTAAATTCCTTCAACATCTCGAATGCCGCAGGATCCTTGGGCACAGGCAGTTGATTGGCTTTCAGAACAGCCGCCTTACCGGAACGACAGACCGCCGGGTCACCCTGGCCGTTATCTACCGATATGACAAAGCCACTGCTCGCAAGACGTACGCCGATAGTACATGTTTTGCCCCGCATGGTGGGATCCAAAATCATATACCGCTCAACAGTGGCCTTGATGAGCGCCGCATATTTGTCGACTTCGCCCTGGGCTGCTGCCGATGCAGCCTGACTGCGGGCATTGGCCTCAGCCGACAGCTGCTGCTGCATCATCTCTTCCATCTCTTTTTGCAGCTTGGCCTGCTCGGCTGCTTTACGCTTGCGCTCAGCCGCGATCTTGGCCTGCTTTTCGGCCTCTGCCTTGGCTTTCTTCTCTGCGTCAGCTTTTGCCTTTTTCTCAGCCTCTTCCTTGGCCTTCTTCTCGGCCTCGGCTTTGGCTTTTTTCTCTGCTTCTGCCTTGGCTTTCTTCTCGGCTTCAGCTTTGGCCTTCTTGTCAGCTTCCGCTTTCTTGGCCTTGGCTTCTGCCGCCTTGGCCTTCTCTTCAGCCTCTTTCTTCTCTTGTTCCTTTTTCTTCTTCAGCGCCAACGCCTTGCTCTCGGCTTCCGCCGCTTTACGCTCGGCTTCAGCCTTCTTGGCCTTCTGTTCTTCCAGCTTGCGGGCTTCCTCGGCTTTTTGGGCCTTCTCTTCCGCCTGCTTCTGCTCGGCAACCTTCTTCTGCTTCTCGGCCTCGGCCTTGCGAGTCGCCTCTTCGGCCTGCTTGCGCTTGGTCTCGGCGATGCGAAGCTGCTCCTGTTTCTGAGCCAGCTCGCGCTTGGCGAGATCCGTGTCTTCCTTATCCTTCTCTTTCTCTACCTTTTGAGGCTTGGGCTGAGATTTCTGCTGCTGGATCTGCTTGGCCTGTTCGTTGAGGAAGTTCTCATCGAGCATGACGGCATTGACGATCTGCCCCTTCGATTCGGGTCGTTTCGGTTTGCTGAAATCGAGCCCGACAAACAGGATGATGCCGATGATCAGGTGCAGCAGAAACGACGCGATGAGATAACCGGAAATACCACGCTTCACATCCATCTCCGTTAGTTCACCGGATCTGTCATCAGGCCAACCTGAGGCACACCCGCATTCTTGAGGGCCACCATCAACAGGATCACCTCTTCGTAGCGCACGGCCTTGTCACCCGCGACCACCACGGGGGCATTCTGGTTGATCGCCAGATAGCCCATGGCTTTTTCGGTGATGTATTGCTGCATCGCCTCTGGCGTGCCGCTTGGCACCGGCTCGTCATCGGCTTCGCCAGCCTTGATGACATACTCGCCTTCGGTATTGACGCTGACGATGAAGGGCGGCTTGGCATCTTCCGGCAACTGCTCGGACTCAGCCTGTGGCAGATCCACCTTGACCCCTTGCGTGATCACCGGCGTGACCGCCATAAAGATGATAAGCAGCACCAGCATGACGTCGATATAGGGAACCACGTTGATCTCGGCCACCTTCTTGCGCCGGATCCGCTGATAGGTTTGCATTACTGATCACCCTGCTGCTGTGCAATTTGACGGTTCAGAATGGTGGTGAACTCGTCCATGAAGTTGGCGTAGGCGTTCTCCAGCCGCTCGACCTTGTTGGAGAAGCGGTTGTAGAAGATAACCGCCGGGATAGCGGCAAACAGACCCATGGCGGTAGCGATCAGCGCTTCCGCGATACCCGGTGCCACCATTTGCAGGGTGGCCTGCTGCACCTGACCCAGGGCGATAAAGGCGTTCATGATCCCCCATACGGTACCAAACAGACCGATATAGGGGCTGATGGAACCGATGGTCGCCAGCACCGGCAGGTTGGATTCCAGATCATCCACCGCGCGGGAGAGGGAGACACGCATGGCGCGGTAGGTACCATCCATCACCGCATCCTGACCACGGGCACCGGCCTTGAGCAAGCGGGCATACTCCTTGAAGCCGGAGTAGAAGATATCTTCCATGCCTTCGATATCATCGCGGCGGGAAGAGGACTCCTGATAGAGGCGATTGAGATCGACCCCTGACCAGAAGCGATCTTCAAACTGTTCCGATGCGAGATTGGCCGCCTTGATCGCCTTTGAACGCTGGATAATCAGCGCCCAGGAGACAATAGACATGCTCATCAGGGTCATCATGACCAGTTTTACCAACAGGCTGGCTTGCCAAAACAGGCCAATAAACGAAATTTCAGCGTGCACTTAACAGCACTCCCTTGATTTTTTCAGGTATAGCTACAGGTTTCATTTGCGGATGACTGACACAGGCTATCTGTACCATGGCCTGGGTAATCAGTCGTCCATCAGCCGCCAGGATCTGCTGCGAAAAACGCAGGGATGCGCGTTTCACTTCAATCACTTGCGTTAATACATTCAATAGTTCATTAAAACGGGCCGCCGAGCGGAAATCGATCTCAGTTCGGCTCACCACGAAGGCATATCCCTCCTGCAGCCAGACGTCCTGTTCGACCCCTTTGGCACGAAGAAACTCGGTGCGAGCACGTTCCATAAACTTGAGATAATTGGCGTTGTAGACGATGCCCCCGGCGTCGGTGTCTTCGTAGTAGACACGCACCGGAAACTCAAAGACTTCCCCCATAACAATCTGTGATCCATTCGACAGTCAGATGGGGGGCTATCATAGCGCAGGGCTGAATAGGAAAGAAGCAGGGGGAGACAGGGAAATCCTGCCTCCCCCCGTTTTTTATGAAAGGAAATATGAATGTGTCAGCCAGAGGCCATACAACAAACTGGGCCAGGCGAGCCAGGGGTTGAACAGCACACGTCCGGGCAGGCTTTTCAGATGAAAGCCAAGCCCGTTAAGTACGCCACAACAGACGGCCCACATCAGCCAGGGAGCAAGCCAGAGACCATGCTCGCTGGTGTTGGCCGCGATCAGATTGGGGGCCTGTAAAATAGCGACGGCCAACAAGGCCGCCGCGAGTAACATCAACCCCTGCCACGGCTGCCGCTCCAGTGGAGCGGCCAGCCTGGCGAGTCGATCACTTGTTTTCATCGATCTGACGATCCATGTTCTCGGTGTGTTCCAGCCACAGCGCATTGATGATGCCAAATGCACAGGCCAGCAACAGTCCCAGGATCCAGGTGAAATACCACATTGTCAGCGCACCTCTTAATAGAGAGATTGTTGGTTATCTTCGATGTGCTTGTTGGTTACCCGGCCAAACATCTTGATGTAAGTCCAGATGGTGTAACCCAGCACAATCGGTACGAAGATCGCTGCAGCCACAGTCATCACCTGCAAGGTGTTGAAAGAGGCGGTAGCATCCCACATGGTCAGGCTCAGTGACGGCTCAAGGCTTGAGGGCATCACGAACGGGAACATGGAGAAACCGGCAGTGAGGATGACCCCGGCAATCGCCAGCGAGGAGCTGGTAAACGCCAGCCAGCCGATGTTCATGCGGGCAAACAGCGCAGTCAGCAGGCTCATGGCCAGGCCCAGTACAGGGGCAGCCACCATCCACGGATAGAGGGTGTAGTTGTTCATCCAGGCACCAGCCTGCAGGACAACTTCCTTGTTCATCGGGTTGGATACTGCGTCAGTCGCGGCAGCCTTGACGATGACATACCCTTCCATACCGCTTACCCACCAACCCGCGGCAGCAAACAGCACCAGGGTCAGCAGTGAGCAGATCATGGCGGCAGTGCGGGAACGCGCCAGCACTTCACCGTCGGTCTTCATCATCAACCAGGTTGCGCCCTGGGTGAGCAGCATGAACAGGCTCACCAGACCAGCCAGAATGCCGAACGGGTTAAGCAGACCAAAGAAGTTGCCGTGATAGGTCAACATCATGAACTGGTTAAACTCGAACGGAACGCCTTGCAGCAGGTTGCCAAAGGCCACACCAAAGACGATGGGCGGTACGGCGCTACCGGCGAACAAGGCCCAGTCCCAGTTGCTGCGCCATTTGGCATCAGCACGCAGGGAGCGGTACTTGAAACCGACCGGACGCAGGAACAGCGCCATCAGCGTCAGGATCATCGCGATGTAGAAGCCGGAGAAGGTCGCGGCATACACCATCGGCCAGGCGGCGAACAAGGCACCACCGGCAGTGACCAGCCAAACCTGGTTACCTTCCCAGTGCGGTCCCATGGTGTTGAGCATCACGCGGCGCTCGACATCTTTCTTGCCGACGAACGGGAGCAGTGCGCCTACCCCCATGTCGAAGCCGTCAGTGATGGCAAAACCGATCAGCAGTACGCCGACCAGAGCCCACCAGATGACACGCAGAGTTTCGTAATCAAACATGGTCGCTCTCCTTATGCCTTGATCTGTTCAAAGTGATACTTGCCAGTCTTCAGGCTGCTGGGGCCAAGACGGGCATACTTGAACATCAGGTACATCTCGATAACCAGAAGTACGGTATAGAACAGGCAGATACCGATCAGAGAGAACCAGATCTCGGCTGCAGGCAAGTTGGATGCAGAGAGGGAAGTCGGCAACACCTCTGCAATGGTCCACGGTTGGCGACCATATTCAGCAACAAACCAGCCAGCTTCGATAGCGATCCACGGCAGCGGGATACCCCACAGCAGACCCTTGAGCAGCCACTTGCGCTTGCCGATCTGGTGACGGGCACTGTCATAGAAGGCCATACCAATCAGCACCAGCATCAGCATGCCGACGGCAACCATGATGCGGAAGGCGAAGAACAGCGGCAGTACCTGCGGGATGGAGTCATCCACGGCGGCCTTGATCTGCTCGTCGGTAGCATCGGTCACGTTGCTGGTGTAGCGCTTGAGCAGCAGACCGTAGCCCAGATCCTGCTTCACTTCGTCGAAGCGAGCGCGGGTCTCGTCAGACTTGTCACCGGATTGCAGCTTGGTCAGCAAGTCGTAAGCGGTCATACCGTTACGAACGCGCAGTTCGTGCTCGCTCTTCAGATCCTTCAGACCGGTGACCTGACCGTCCAGAGAACGGGTCGCGATAATGCCCAGCGCATAGGGGATCTTGATGGCGTAGTCGGTGCGCATCTCTTCCTGATTCGGAATACCGAACAGGGTAAAGGCGGCCGGAGCAGGTTCAGTTTCCCACTCAGCTTCGATAGCGGCCAGTTTCACCTTCTGCACTTCACCGGTCTCGTAACCGGATTCGTCACCGAGGATCAGCACGGACACGATGGAAGCCATACCGAACGCAGCGGCAATGGCGAAGGAGCGACGGGCAAACGCCACATCACGATTCTTCAGCAGGTAGTAGGAGGAGATACCCAGCACAAACATGGCGCCACAGGTATAGCCAGCCGCCACAGTGTGGACGAACTTGACCTGAGCAACCGGGTTGAGCACCACGTCAGCGAAGCTCATCATCTCCATCCGCATGGATTCGAAGTTGAACTCGGCACCGACCGGGTTCTGCATCCAGCCGTTGGCGACCAGGATCCAGAGGGCTGAAAGGTTGGTACCCAGCGCCATCAACCAGGTGGCAGCCAGATGCTGTTGCTTGCTCAGACGATCCCAACCAAAGAAGAACATACCGACGAAGGTGGACTCCAGGAAGAAGGCCATCAGCCCTTCGATCGCCAGCGGGGCCCCGAAGATATCGCCGACATAATGGGAGTAGTAAGCCCAGTTCGTCCCGAACTGGAACTCCATGGCCAGACCTGTGGTGACCCCCAAGGCAAAGTTGATACCAAACAACTTACCCCAGAATTTGGTCATGTCCCGGTAGATGGTGTTGTTGGTCATCACATAGACGGATTCCATGATCGCCAGGAGAAAGGCCATTCCCAGCGTCAGGGGTACAAACAAAAAGTGATAAAGGGCCGTCGCAGCGAACTGGAACCGCGATAGGTCTACCACATGCTCAGCAATCATGATGTTTCCTCACCGATTATTGGCACGGCTATTTTAAGTTTTAAGCACAAAGCTTCCGTTGGAGGTTAGCGAATGAGCCTTATTGGGACGTGTCACAACAAAACGCGTTCAGCAACCACTGGCATTAACAACAAGGCAATACGAGAACACAAATAAAGCTAATGTTTAACAATTCCAAAACAATCAGCCTAAATTTATTCTCGCCCATGATGACCGGGTTTTTATATCACCTTTATTTGATTGAAATCAATGTAAAAGGACCCGCCATACATGGCTTTGAAAGGCATTTTTAATCTATTTCACGATTATTGACGCGAGCCAGATCACAAAACACGATAAAGCGTAAAACATTGATTTAAATCAATTTAAGAATTTAACATCCCGCTGCTCGGTTTAATTTGAAAAGCGTGAATGACGCGCCTTTTTCCATGTTATCCGAGTCAGGCAATCTGATTCGAAAACTCAATTTAAAATTGCAAAGAATGCATACTCATGCGAACCAATTTCATCAATAAAGACATTAGATAAACTAATTTGAAGAGTGCAATTTTTCTTGTTTGCCGGGGTCGATTCGAACTCCTACAATGCGCCTCGCAGTGAGGGCATACCCTTGGATACAGGCCGGTTAATCCGGGTTCACGGTACGTATTCGACGATCAATTTGAACCTGTCTATTGGAATCGAAGATGAAAAAGTTTGTTGCTAAAACCATCCGTTACTACAAGCTTTCCTTTGTTCAGCTCTATCAACTGAACCGACTCTGAGAGCTCGCGACGGCTCACCTGTTTATTTTCCGGTCTGTGTCCAGACGCACTCACTGTCTGTGAACATCCATCCTGAATTGTCTTTGCCCACCGCATCCGCCGTGGGCTTTTTTTTGCCCGGATAATAAAAAACCGCCTTTGACGGCGGTTTCATGTTCAAACGACTGTTTTTACTTCTCATCTGGTCGCTGAAGACCGAAATGAGCGTAAGCTCGTGTGGTCGCAATCCGTCCTCTGGGTGTACGTTGCAGATACCCTTGCTGGATCAGATAAGGCTCCAGCACATCTTCGATAGTATCTTTCTCTTCCCCGATCGCGGCGGCCAGATTATCGAGACCCACCGGGCCCCCCATAAACTTGTCTATCACAGCCAACAATAACTTGCGGTCCATGAAGTCAAAACCTTCGTTATCGACATCCAGCATGTCCATGGCGCGAGCAGCAATGGGGCCGTCGATCCGGCCATCGGATTTTACCTGGGCAAAGTCGCGCACCCGCCTTAACAAACGGTTAGCAATCCGCGGCGTGCCGCGAGAGCGACGGGCGACCTCAATGGCACCATCTTCCGTCATGTCTAGCCCCAGACAACGGGCACTGCGGGAGACGATATCGGTCAGGTCCTTGACGTTGTAGAACTCCAGCCGCTGGACGATACCGAAGCGATCCCGCAGCGGGCTGGTGAGTGAACCAGCCCGGGTGGTGGCGCCAATCAGGGTGAAGGGAGGCAGATCCAGCTTGATGGAACGAGCCGCTGGCCCCTCCCCGATCATAATGTCGAGCTGGTAATCCTCCATCGCCGGATAGAGCACCTCCTCCACCACAGGGCTGAGGCGATGGATCTCGTCGATGAACAGCACATCGTTTGGCTCGAGGTTGGTGAGCAACGCCGCCAGATCCCCCGCTTTCTCCAGCACCGGGCCGGAGGTGGTCTTGATATTGACCCCCATCTCGTTGGCGACGATGTTGGCGAGGGTGGTCTTGCCCAGACCCGGCGGACCGAAGATCAGCAGGTGATCGAGCGCTTCTCCCCGCTGACGGGCCGCTTCGATAAAGATCTCCATCTGTTCGCAGACGGTATCCTGACCGGTGTAGTCAGCCAGCTTCTTGGGGCGGATAGCCCGGTCAATAATGTCATCCTCACGGGCGGCACTGGCCGAGATGAGGCGGTCTGCTTCAATCATCAACTACCTCATACCAGGCTACGCAGGGATTCACGGATGATATCTTCCACCGACATCCCCTCTTTGGCGATCTTGCTGACAATCTGACTCGCCTGCTGCGGCTTGTAACCGAGGGCCACCAGCGCACTGGCCGCCTCTTCGGTCACATCAGGTGCCCGCAATTCGGGCTCACTGGCTGGCAAGGTGACCATGGCCGGGGAGAAGAGGTCGTGACTGACCCAGCCCTTGAGGCGATCCTTCATCTCCACCACCAGCCGCTCGGCGGTCTTCTTGCCGACTCCCGGCAGTTTGACCAAAGAGCTTATCTCTTCACGTTCGACACTCAGCACGAATTGGGTAGCTGTCATGCCGGAAAGAATCGCCAGCGCCAGCTTGGGGCCGACTCCGTTGGTCTTGATCAGCTCGCGGAACAGCGCCCGCTCCTGTTTGTGGTTAAAACCATAGAGCAGCTGGGCATCTTCCCGCACCACGAAGTGAGTATGGATGGTCGCTTCCTTGCCGATCTCCGGCAAATCATAGAAGCAGCTCATCGGCATCTGCACCTCATAGCCAACCCCGCCCGCTTCCAGCAGGACCTCGGGGGGCTGCTTTTCAATGACAATGCCTCTCAAGCGACCAATCACGGCTCTCTCCTCACCAATACAACTATTCGTAAATTGGCTCATAGCATAAAGAATAACTGGATAAGTATCCAGCATAGGGCAGCAACACCCTTGTGGTCAGAGAGGCTTTTTATCCAATTTTCCACCATGCTTGATCGGGTACAGCCAGTGCACGGGATGTTTCAGCGCCGCACCGGTCCCCGAGCGGGGGATAAACCACTACACTAAACCCGTTCGGAACCGAAACTGGTGCCAATGTCGATACCAAGGAAGGCCATCACATGAAAATTGTTACCACCTCCAATCTGGGTCTTGCCATATTGCTCGGCTGTACGCTGGGCATGGGGGTCGTTGGCTGGTATGGCAGCCAGCGGCTAGCCAATCTGCTCTCCTATGTCCTGGGCGCCGCCTGGCAGACCGCCGACGGTGCCATGGAGGGCTCCATAGAGCTGGGCAACCAACAGCTACAGATTCAGAAGATGCAAAACGGAACCCCGCTCAATCGCGCCGAACTCGATGCTGCCAAGGCGGCGACCGATGATGCGCTGGCCCGGGTCAGCCAGGGGCAGCTCATTGATGGTGCAGCCCTTGCCACCATGGAACAGCACAAGCAGGACTATCAACAGCAACAAGAGAAGCTGCTGGCGCTCTATCACGCCTATACCGAGGTGGATCAGGCCCTGCATCACAACGCCGATCTGATGGCTCGCCTCTCGACCCAGCTGGAGGTGATTGGCGATGGCGCGGTCGAGGCGCTGACCCAATCCCCCGACCAGACCATCAGCTGGAACAGCGGCCTCTCCACTCGCTGGGAAGCGGCCGATGGGGGGATGGAATCCAACATAGGCTTTTTGCGCCAGCTCTATGCGCTGGAGAAGATGCGCAGACAAGGAGTCACAGAGGCGATCAAGGCCGAGCTGAAAGAGGCGACTGATTTCTACCACGAAGCGGTCGACAGCATGCTCGGCACCGGGCTGTTCGATATCGAGGGAATCGGCGAATTTGCCGGCAAGACACTGTCGGCAGAGTATCGCGCCCTGTTGGCCCGGCATCAGCAACTGATGGGACAGTGGGTCGATGCGCTCGGCAGCTATCAGGCCCAGCAGTCCGCCTATGAGGTCAGTGCCGATGAGCTGCGACAACAGCTGGTTGCCATCGAGGAGAGCGGCGATGCCACCGTCGAGGATCAGGTGGCCCAGCTCAACGGCATCATCAGCCAGATCCGAACCCTGCTGCTGGGTGGCCTGTTGCTGAGCCTGATCATGGTCACCCTCTGCGGCTTCTGGCTGACCCGCAAACTGGTAACCCCGCTGCTGCAAGTGGACAAACGAATGCAGGATATCGCCGCCGGCGAGGGGGACCTCAACGCCCGCATCAACCTGCAACGTGATGATGAGATAGGCTCGCTGGCCAACAGCGTGGATCGTTTCATCGAGAAATTGCAGAAGATGATCAGCTCCACCATGGACAACAACCAGCACATCAGCGAACACGTTCACACCTCGGTCAACCGGGTGGAGGCAATCAGCCAGAGCAGCCGCCAGACCGCCGAACATGCGCTGGCCCTGCACCACGACAGTGAACAGATGGTGCAAGTCGCCACAGGTATCTCGGACAACTGCAGCATGGCGGCCCACAATGCCAATGAGGTGCGCCAGCTGACCACCGAGAGCAGCCAGTATGTCGCCTCCGCCAGCGCGGGCATGCAGCGGGTGGTACAGGAGGTGAGCGAGTGTGCCATCGCCATCAACTCCCTCAAGGAGCAGGCGGGTCAAATTGGCCAGATCATCTCCACCATCAGCGGCATCTCGGAACAGACCAACCTTCTGGCCCTCAATGCGGCCATAGAAGCGGCCCGCGCGGGGGAGATGGGGCGTGGCTTTGCGGTGGTCGCGGACGAGGTGCGCACCCTGGCCAATCGCACCGCAACATCGAGCGCTGAAATTAGCCAGGTGATCAGCAGCATCCAGCAGCAGACCGAAACCGCCTATCTGATGATGCAGCGCAACCTCAAGACGGTAGAGTCCGGCATGCAGGACTCCGAGAACACCAAGCAGATCCTGTTCAAGGTGGAAGGCGCCATCGACCAGCTGGCCGACATGGTGCAGCAGGTGGCCGTAGCCACAGGGCAACTGTCACACACCCTGAGCCACTCCTCTGACAAGGTCTCCGGCATCAGTCTGCAAGCCAGAACCGGCGAACAGGAGGCACAGGAGTGCCTGCAGCTCGCCTCCTCGCTCCATCAAGCCAGCCTGCTGCAACAGCGCCTGCTCTCCCAGTTCAGAGTCTGAGCCCCTCCAATAGTAAAGATGCCACTCATGTGAGTGGCATCTTTTTGTTACCGGTCGCTCATTCCTGCCGCCTTAACTTCCTCAACGTCCTATGGCCAGTTGAACAGCCAGGCTCAACATGATGATGCCTACCAGCAGATCGATCCCCTGCTGCACCCGGCAGCGGGCCAGCCAGGGCGCCACTGCCGCAGCACCCAGCGCCAGCGAGTAGAACCACACCAACGAGGCCAGCATGGCCCCCGCAGCAAAGGCCGGACGCAGGGACTCGCTCACCTGACTGCCAAGGGAGCCGAGCAGCATCAAAGTATCGAGATAGACGTGAGGATTGAGCAGCGTAACACCCAGCGTCATCGCCAGCACGCTTTTGGCACCCATCTGCTGAGCAGACTCGGCAAGCCCCTCCCCTTTACCACGCCAGGCACTGAGCAGGGAACGGCCACCAAACCAGCCGAGAAACAGCACACCACCCCAGGTGAGCAGCGCCATGCCGAAGGGGCTGGCGGCCAGCACATTGGCCCCGCCAAATACGCCGATAGCAATCAGGGTGAGATCGCAGAAACTGCAGAGCGTGGCCGTCAGCAGATGGTGATTGCGATGGATGCCCCGACTCAGCACAAAGGCATTCTGGGCGCCGATAGGGATGATCATGGCCAGACCGATGGTGAAGCCTTGCAGTGTCGTTGCGAGCATCATGGAGAGTACCGTTCGAAATGATGAATGAGCGGCACTATAGCGATGGCGGTTCCTTCTTAGAAATTCATTGATTTACTGATTGATTCATTTTGCTAATAAAAAACGGCATACCCGCCGCTGTTCCAGCCCTTGTCAATTACCGGATCTGACAATTGTGACCCTCAGAGTGCGGCAGGAGAATCTGTTGCGCCTGTGGGCTCAGCCTACTGCAGCAATCTGGGAAAGTTGGTAACCACAACTTGCTCCAGATTGGGCAGCAACAGCCCCGTACTAACCCCTTTGGCAATGGCCTGATAGCGGTTCATTGAGCCGGTTTTGCGGGTGACCTGATTGAGATGGTAATTGACCGTGCGCTCCGTGATCCCGAGGATGCAGGCGATCTCGCTAGAGGTCTTCCCTTCGCTGGCCCAGAACAGGCACTCGGTCTCGCGCTCGGTCAAGGGGTCTTTCCCCGCACTGTCCATCATGCTGAAACGCACCACCCGAATGGCCGCCTCGAAGATGTAATTGGACATCCAGGAGAGGATCGGCGAGGACTCCAGCAGCAGGTCGCTCGAGGCCCGCTCGGAGGTGATGAAGGAGAGAATACCGTTCTCCCCGGCTGCGCCGTGCAGAGGGAAGGAGATGCCGTTACGCAACCCGAACTCGGCTGCCAACCCCATCACGTCCATGGTTCCCTCCTGCAGAAAACTGGCCCGCTCATCGAGGCGGTTCCAGTAAATGGGCAGCGTCTGCTTGCGTGCCAGCCGGATCACCGGATCGCACGCCAGCATGTTGTTTTCGGTATAGGCCTGCACCCAGGAATCAGGGCACTGGTTGAACAGCACCACCTTGGGCCTTTGCATCGACATCGGCAGGATCAGGGCGAAGCGATAGTAGTCATAGCCCATCCCGAGCGTAAAGCGACCGATCAGTTCGGCCAGACGATTGCCGTCCGTCACCGAAGTGAAATGTTCGAGGTACTCAAGCAGTTGGTCTCTGTTCATATGAAAGCCCCCTTGGCCAGACATGTGATTATAACGGCGAATAGCAAGATAGAGGGTCCATAATGTTGGTTTTTAAAGGAAAATTGAGAGAACATCCACGAAACGAGGTGGAGAATGAACTCTATCGCTTTCGAAATCGCGTCTTTTCCGACCGGCTAGGCTGGGATGTCGAGTCTCATCGGGGCCT
Source organism: Aeromonas sp. Lyrl_2 (assembly GCF_051948815.1). Taxonomy (NCBI): domain Bacteria; kingdom Pseudomonadati; phylum Pseudomonadota; class Gammaproteobacteria; order Aeromonadales; family Aeromonadaceae; genus Aeromonas; species Aeromonas sp. Lyrl_2. Next base: position 20,240 of record NZ_JAYJLJ010000030.1, on the reverse strand, counting down.
GGAGCGTGACAGCTTCGACACGCCAGACACCCATTGGGTTCTGATCGAGGACGAACAAGGGCTGTGTGGCTGTATTCGTCTACTCAACTGTGCCGATGCCTATATGCTGCCCACCATCTTCCCCACCGCCCTTGCCGGTGAAAGCGCGCCACGCACCCCCGATGTCTGGGAACTCACCCGTCTGGCTATCGATGCCCAGCGCGCACCGCGCATGAGCAATGGCGTCAGCGAACTCACTTGCGTCATCTTCCGCGAGGTCTATGCCTTCGCCCATGCCCACGGGATCCGGGAGCTGGTCGCCGTCGTCAGCCTGCCGGTGGAGCGCATCTTCCGCCGACTTGGCCTGCCCATCGAGCGGCTCGGTCATCGGCAGGCGGTCGATCTGGGGGCGGTAAGGGGCGTTGGCATCCGCTTCCATCTGGATGAGCGCTTCGCGCAGGCGGTCTCCCAACCGCTGCTGGGCCATTATCAAACCAGCCATTATCCACTGCAGCAACCGTCACCGGTGTTAGCAGTTCACTCATAAAAAATCCCGGGAAAACAGACCCGGGATAAAGATGTCGCTACGATCTGCGCAGGGCTACCCCATGCGGCACCAGAGAGTATCCTCCCTCAATGGCCTGACCACTACTGTCAAAAATCACAGCGCAACGCCCCTTCCGCCGCCCATTGTTGTCCCCTGCCGAGTGACGTAGAGTCAGCCCTTGGGCAACGGAAGGGGGAGAAGATGAAAGAGCTGGACTACAAACTGCTGCGGGCGCTGGATGCAGTACTGCAGGAGCAGAACTTCGATCGGGCGGCCAAGTCGCTCCATATCACCCAGTCGGCCATCTCCCAGCGGATCAAGCAGCTGGAGCAGCAATTTGCCGAGCCGCTGCTCATTCGCAGCCAACCGCTGCAGGCCACGCAACTCGGCCAGAAGCTGCTGGCCCACTATCGGCAAGTACATCAGCTTGAGCTCGAACTGGCGGGGGAGCTGGCTCCCGATGAACCGCAGGGGCCAATCCGGATCAGCATCGCCGTCAACGCCGACAGCCTGGCCACCTGGTTTTTGCCCGCCATTGCCCCCTTGTTGAAACAGCACCCCATCGAACTCAACCTGCTGGTCGATGACGAGAACCGCACCCTCGACAAGGTCCGCGAGGGCCAGGCCTTTGGTGCGGTCAGCCTGCATCCCCAACCGCTGGCGGGTTGCTGCGTCGACGAGCTCGGTGAGATGAACTATCTGCTTACCGCCAGCCCCGCCTTCGTAGCCCGCCACTTCCCTCGCGGCCTGACTCGTGAGGCGCTGGCCAAGGCACCGGCGGTGGCGTTCGATCAGCGCGATGACATGCATGTGAGCTTTATGAGGGAACACTTCGGGCTGGAGCCCGGCGGTTATCCCTGCCATACGGTCCACTCCTCAGAGGCCTTCGTCGCCATGGCCGAGCAGGGGTTGGCCTACTGTCTCATTCCCGAATTGCAGATAAGAGGCCAGCTCGCAGGCGGGTCACTGCTCAACCTCAGTCCCGACCACGTCCTGACGGAACGCCTCTACTGGCACCGCTGGGTACTGGAAAAAGGGGTTCACAAGCAGCTCTCCCAGCGTCTCATCGAGCATGCCAGATCGCAGTTGAAAGCACGCTGAGCAGTCCATTCACCTTGGCTTTGCAGGGCTAAAAACGTATAGTGCTGGGCGATCCTTCATCAGGTCTCCACCCAGGTTTTCACTTCAGGTTCCTCACTTATGTTCCAAGACAATCCGCTGCTGGCCCAGCTCAAGCAACAAATCCGCGAAAACATCCCGAAGAAAGAGGGTGTGATCCGCGCCTCGGACCGGGGCTTCGGCTTTCTGGAAGTCGATGAGAAGACCAGCTATTTCGTGCCGCCTCCCTACATGAAGAAGGTGATGCACGGTGACCGGGTGACCGCCCTGATCCGTACCGAAAAAGAGAAGGAAGTGGCCGAGCCGGATACCCTGCTGGAGCAGTCCGTCACCCGCTTCGTGGCCCGGGTCAAGATGTTCCGTGACCGCCTCAACGTGGTCGCCGACCACCCGCTGATCAAGGATGCCATCAAGGCCCGCGTCAAGAAGGGCCTGGATGAGAAAGAGTTCAAGGAAGGTGACTGGGTGGTGGCTACTCTCAAGCGCCATGCGCTGGTCGACGGCAACTTTTCTGCCGAGATCATCCAGAAGATCGCCGCCCAGGAAGATCACAATGTGCCCTGGTGGGTGGTGCTGGCGCGCCACAATCTGGCCCAGGTCGAGCCGGCTGATTTGCCGGAGTGGAAGGTGATCGAAGAGGAAGAACTGCCCCGTCGTGACCTGACCAAGGTGCCCTTCTTCACCATCGACGGTGCCAAGACCAAGGATATGGACGATGCGCTGGCCATCACCAAGCTGGACAACGGCTGGGAGCTGCTGGTCGCCATCGCTGACCCGACCGCCTATGTGGCCGAAGGGAGCGAGCTGGACAAAGAGGCGGCCCAGCGCGCCTTTACCGTCTACATGCCGGGCCGCAACGTGCCGATGATCCCGCGCACCCTCTCCGACGAGCTCTGCTCCCTGAAAGAGGGTGAGGAGCGCAACACTCTGTGCGCCCGTCTGCTGATCGCCGAAGATGGTCTGCTGCTGGAGGAGACCGAGTTCTTCGCCGCCCGCATCTGCTCCCACGCCCGTCTCAACTATGACGACGTCTCCGACTGGGCCGAGCATGGCAAAGAGCTGGCTCTCGACGCAGGCGTACTGGCCCAGCTGCCGCTGATGAAGGCGATGACCGAAGCACGCATCGCGTGGCGCACCGAGCATGCGCTGGTATTCCCGGATCGTCCCGACTACGACTTCGAGCTGGGCGAGAATGGCGAAGTGCTGGCTATCCACGTCGAGCCGCGCCGCATCGCCAACCGCATGGTGGAAGAGTCGATGATCGCCGCCAACATCTGCGCCGGTCGCGTGCTGGGCAAGAGCGTCGGTTACGGCATCTTCAACGTTCACACCGGCTTTGACGAAGAGTCCCTCGACGGCGCCATCGACCTGCTGAAAAGTGCCGAAGCCCCGTTCGAGCGCGACGAGATCGCCAGCCTCTCCGGCTTCTGCGCCCTGCGCCGCTGGATCGACAACCTCGACACCCGCTGGCTGGACGGCAAGATCCGCCGCTTCCAGAGCTATGCGCTGATGTCCTCCGAACCGGGCGCCCATTACGGTCTGGGTCTGGATGCCTACGCCACCTGGACCTCCCCGATCCGTAAATACGGCGATATGGTCAACCATCGTCTGCTCAAAGCGGTTATCGCCGGCAAGACCCCGGGTGAGCGCCCGAGCACCGAGCTCACCGAGCATCTGACCGCCTGCCGCCGTCTGCACCGCATGGTGGAGCGTGATATCGGCGACTGGCTCTATGTCCGTTACCTGAAAGCCGCCGCTGGCACCGATCAGGTGTTCAACGCCGAGATCATCGACGTGATGCGTGCCGGTCTCAAGCTGCGTCTGCAGGAGAACGGCGCCGTGGTCTTCCTGCCTGCCCGCCATATTCTCGACAACAAGGATCGGCTGGAGTGCAACTGGGACAACGGCCGCGTCTATCTGGACAAGACCGAGGTGGTTTATGAGCTCGGCCAGATCATCGAGGTCAAACTAACCGAAGCGGTGGAAGAGACCCGTTCCCTTATCGCCAAACCGGCAGTGGATCTGGTGCCGGGTCCGGCACCGGAAGCCCCGGCGGCCGAGAGTGCGCCAGCCGATAGCAGTGAAACACCCGCTGAGGCTGCCCCCAAGGCAGAATAAGCCACGCAGAATCGTCTGATCTATCAGAGAGCCCGCCATCGTGCGGGCTCTTTTTTGCCAAACACCCCGCCCTACAAGCTGCCATATATACCGCTATGGCACACAGTTTTATCCACGATTGGCAGAGAACGCAGTGAATGTCTCCACCAGCAGGGCTGAAAGCAACCGTTATGTGCGCTGCATCTCCTTTCTGACATATTAATCAAGGAGAAATATGTCTATACTCGCTTGGGTACAATCCAAGGGATATTGGCATGCAGGAATGGGACCCGGAACACTTCACCAACTTCGCTCAGTTATGCGAAGCGAGCCTCGCCACCATCCGTGAAAAGACCGATGCCGAACGCCTCTACCTCTGGCTGAAAGCCCCCGAACCACAGCTCTACAGCTTTCAGCTCGATCAGGGGCTGACCACGCTTGATCTCGCCCATCTCGGCCAACTGACCCTGCCCCACCACCTGATCGACAAGGCGATGGAGAAGGGACAACTGGTGATCGAGCAGCTCCAAGCACCGCCGGATCCCGGCGAAAATGTGGAGCCCGCCCAGCCGCAGTTACGCGCCTGTTTCCCTCTCAAGCGTCACATGAAACTGGAAGGGGTCATCTATCTGGAGACCCGCCGCCGCATCGACCGCCTCTCCTCCCACCAGCGTCAGGGTATCCAGCTCCTTATTCACTATCTGACGGCCGAGCTCAGCAATCACCTGCTCTCCAGCCAGGTCAATCAGGAGCGGGACCAGCGGCTCCATACCCAGACCGATCTGGTACAGAGTCAGGCACTGCAGGGCTCCTTCCTCACCATGTTGCAGGCGCTGCACATGGTCAGCGTCACCCTCTCCCGCAGTCGCAGCGAGAACGATCTGCTGCGGGATGCCGTGCTGCTGGCCCGCAAGGAGCTGCAGTTCGATCGGGTTGCCATCTTCCTGATCGAACCCGATGGCAAGACCATGCGCGGCACCTGGGGCACCAGCGAAGAGGGCGAGCTGATGGATGAACACAACTTCATCAGCCCCATTCCGGATCACCCCACGGTGCAAGAGGCGCTCAGGCGCAAAGATTACGTGCTGGTGATGGAAGATACCCCCCTCTACTACGAGAAGCAGCAGGTGGGCCGCGGCTGGAACGCCATGGTATCGCTATGGGATGGCACCACCCCCATCGGCTGGATCGCCGCCGACAACCTGCTCTGGCACCGTCCGCTCAAGGCCTATCAGAGCGAGATCTTCAAACAGTACGCCGCCATTCTGTCACAACTGCTGATCCGCCAGCGTACTCAGGAGCAGCTGGAAACCCTCAACCGCCAGCTGGAGGCCCGGGTCGCCGAGCGCACCATGCAACTGGCCGAGACCAACCGTGCGCTGGAGGAGGCCAATCACCGCCTCTCCCTGCTGTCGCTGGAAGATCCCCTCACCGGCATCGCCAACCGGCGCCAGTGGGACATCACCATGCAGCGGGAGTGGGAGTGGGCACGACGCACCCAGAACCTGCTGGCGGTATTGATGATCGACGTCGACGAGTTCAAGGCCTACAACGACCACTTCGGCCATGCCAAAGGGGATCTCTGCCTGCAACAGGTGGCCCATGTGCTGCGGGATGCAGAGCGGCGCTGCACCAATCTGGTCGCCCGTTACGGCGGGGAGGAGTTCGTCATTCTGCTCTGCGCCCCCCAACCCGGTGAGGCCGAACAGCTGGCCGGACGGATCCACGATGGTCTTGCCCGCTTGAAAATGCCCCATCCCGCCTCGCGGGTTGCTGATTTCATTACGGTTAGCATAGGCTTTAGCTATCTGGTTCCCTCCCAGGACGGAGCATGGCAGACCCTGACCGAACAGGCTGACCAGGCGCTCTACCACGCCAAGTCACAAGGGAGGGCCCGCACTCTGGCCTATCGGTGATCCCATGCTGTTGCGTCGCTACCCCATCTTCAATCGTCGCCTGGCTCTGGTGGCCTACGGCATCGACTATCAGCTCAGCTCACCGGCCGAATGGCCTTCACTGGCGCAACATTGCCGCCTGCTGGCGCAGGGGCGTCAATATCTGGTGCCCTTCACCCACGAACAGCTCGATGAACAGCGTCCCCTGCTGCTGGATCAGGACGCGATCCCGCTGGTTGAAGCCTCCAGTGAACGCCAGCCCAACTCGTTTCCGGTGCTGGAGCAGTGGCGTGACAGCCGGCGCAGACTGGCGGTGCATGGCGCCAACCGGGATCCACGCTGGCTCGGTGCCAGCCGCCTGCTGGTGTACTGGATGGGGGAAGAGGGGATCTGTCAGCCCACCGAACACAAGCGGATGGCGCTGAACATCGAAACCTGGGCAGATTTTCTCCCGCTGCGGGAGGCGGGGGTCGACTTCTTTGCCGGCGGCTTTCTCGCCCATCCGGAGCTGGTCAATCAGCGGGCCAATCAGCCCGATATGGCGCTGGTACAACAGATCCTCCAGCTCATCTGCCACGAAGAGTTCTCCTTCGCCCAGGTAGCCCGCCTGCTGGAGCAGGATGCCTGGCTGCCCGGCCTGCTGCTCACCTACGTCAACGCCCCCGGCTTCGATCATGCCGCCCCCATCACCTCGGTGCCCCGCGCCCTCTCCTATCTGGGGGAGCAGGAGATCCGCAAGTTCGTACTGATCAACGGTCTGGCCCGGGTAAGCCAGCACATGCCGGAGGCCTGCACCCGCATGGCCATCGCCCGCGGCCGCTTCTGCGAGTTGATTGCCCTCACCGCCCTCGGTAAAGCGGAGGCCAGCTGGGCCTTTCTGGTAGGACTGGTGCTCGATGGCTCCCTGCTGTCGGAGCCGCTGATGGCCCACCTGCCCAAGAGCGTGCAGCGCGCCATCGAACTGCACGAAGGGCCACTCTTTCATCTGTTTCAGCTGGTCAGCACCTATGAACAGGGCAACTGGGCCCTGCTGGAACAGCTTGCCCCCAAATATCAACTCGATCCGGCCCAGCTCACCCCCGTCTATTTTCAGTCACAAATGTGGGGGCAAGCGTTTCTCACCAGCTAGGTGATAGCGAGGCGGGGAGCCACTGGCTAGAATGGGCTCCCTTTTTTCAGAGACTGACCCGCACCATGACGCTTTCCGGATTCCAAGGCCTGGTCTTTGACCTTGATGGCACCCTGGTCGACTCCATGCCGCTGCACCTCGCCGCCTGGGAGCACACCGCCCGCGAGTTTGGCTTTCACTTCGATGCCAACTGGTTCTATGAGCTGGGGGGCATGCCGAGCCGCAAGATAGCCCTGCTGGTGGCACAGGAGCAGCAGATCCCTCTCGATCCGCTCGAAGTCACCCGCTGCAAGACAGCCCACTATGTCGCCAACCTGCACAAGGCGACCGTCTTTCCGGCCATGCAGGCGCTGGTCGAGCGCTATCATGGCGTCATCCCGATGGGGATTGGCACCGGCTCGCCCCGCGTCAACGCCGAAGCGGTGCTGCGCAACACCGGGCTGGATCGCTACTTCTCCGTGGTGGTCACCGCAGACGATGTGGAGCTGCACAAGCCCAATCCGGACACCTTCCTGCTGGTCGCCAGCAAGCTGGGGGTCGAGCCATCAGGCTGTCTGGTGTTTGAAGATACCGGTATCGGGGTACAGGCCGGAGAAGCGGCGGGTATGCAGACCTGCATGGTCAAAGAGGGTCAACCAGTCGGCATAACGGCGTAGTGCGGAAAAAAATATCGCCCTGCAAGGGGCGATAACCGGAACCGGCTCTCATACGGGACATGAATGAAAATGAGAGCAGGTTCCGTCAGCCGCTGACGCAGGGCGCGTCAACGAGGAGTGCGGGGCAGACGATTACTCGTTGTTGCCGCCGCCCTGATTGTCGTCATAACGACCTGGCGCACCGTGGGGGCGCGGCGCCATGGAGACACGCGGCTTGCGAGCACGCTGGATATTCACCTGCGGACGGCCGGTGTGCATGGCGATGGTGGAGATCTTGGCCTTGTAGACCAGCTGCTGGTTACCATGAGCATCGGTCAGCAGCACGCTGTACTGGTCGAACCCGCTGATGGTGCCTTCCAGCTTGATGCCGCTCACCAGAAAAATAGCGACCTGACTGCGGTTCTTGCGCAACCAGTTGAGGGCAGAATCTTGCCCGTTCCCGAGGGAGAAGGCTTGCTCAATCGTGGAGTAGCTGGGGGATTCAGTTGTCATAAATTATTGTCCCGCGGAAAAAAAGTGGCGTTTGATTGTGCTAAATGGGCACTGGCTTGTCAAAGTCATTCTCACTCCCGCCAGCAATAGCGGCCTCTGGGGACTGGTCGCTGACCGGTACAACTGCGATAATCGCCAGCTCTGGCTCTACCACGGGCCTTATCTGGGGTTTTATCTTGCATCCGGTTTCACACCAACACCACACCACCTATGTCCATGATGCCACTGCCTGCGAAGAGTGTGACCTGCTGATACCGGCCACACCGCTCGAGGTGGGACAGGCCAGCTGCTGCCCCCGTTGCGGACACACCCTGAGTCGCCACCTGCCACAGCAGGAGTTGCGGCCGCTCTCCTACGGGTTCGCGGCACTTATCATGTTCGTGCTCGCCAATGCCTTTACCTTTATGTCCTTCTCGGCCAAAGGGGTGGGCCAGGAGATGACTTTTCTGCAGAGCATCACCACCCTGGTGGATGAGGGCTATCTGTTTCTCGGCGCGGTACTGAGCCTGACCCTGATCGGCCTGCCGCTGGTCTATATGGGCTCCATCATGCTGGTGCTGTGGCGGGTCGATAAAGATCTGCACAGCAATGCCCTGCGCTCCCTCGGCCGTCTGCTCTGCCGGATCAAACCCTGGCTGATGGTGGATGTCTTTCTGGTGGGGGTGCTCATCTCGCTGGTCAAGCTGATGGGGATGGCCGACATCAAGATGGGGCTGTCATTCTGGGCTTTCGTCGGTTACACAGTGCTGCTCATCAAGATGATCTCCTCACTGGATCAGATGTGGCTGTGGCAGCGGCTGTTCGGCCCGACCGAGGCGCGGGATATCGACTCGGAAGCGGGCGCGCTGGAATCAGGTCTGGTGGGCTGCCATATCTGTGGCTCCTTGAGCGAGGTGGGTAGCCACAGCTGCTCCCGCTGCGGCGGCAAGCTGCATGCGCGCAAGCCGGGCGGCCTGAACCGTACCTGGGCGCTGCTGTTTACCTCCGCCATTCTCTACATTCCGGCCAACGTCTATCCCATCATGGATACGGTGTTTCTCGGTGATGACAGCCCCTCCACCATCCTCGGCGGTGTGGTGCTGCTCTGGGCCATGGGCTCCTACCCAATTGCCGCCGTGATCTTTTTCGCCAGCGTGGTGGTGCCGCTGGTGAAAATACTGGCGCTATTCTGGCTTTGCTATATGGTGCAGCGCGGCAATGTCACCTCCCCCCTCGGCAAGCTCAAACTCTATCGCATGACCGAATTTGTCGGACGCTGGTCGATGATCGACGTCTTCGTGGTGGCCATTCTGGCGGGCCTGATCCGGCTCGACAATCTGATGACCATCTACCCCGGCCCTGCGGCCGTCGCATTTGCAGGTGTGGTGCTGATCACCATGGTCGCCGCCATGAGTTTCGACTCCCGCCTGATCTGGGATTTACAACAAGGAGAACGCGAACGTGAGTGAGCGTAAAAAAAGGTGGAAACCGGGCTCTGACTTTCTGAGCTCTGCCGCCGCAATCTGGATGGTGCCCCTGCTGGCGCTGTTCATTGGTCTCTGGATGCTGTTCCAGCACTGGTACTCCCAGGGTCCCAGTTTCACCCTGACAGTCGCCACTGCCGAGGGCATAGTCGCCGGCAAGACGGTGATCCGCTCCCGCGAAGTGGACGTCGGCCGCATCGAGGCCGTCGAGCTGAGCGATGACTATAGCCATGCCGTGCTGAAAGGACGGCTGACCAATGCCGCCTCCGGCATGCTGCGCGGTGACAGCCAGTTCTGGGTGGTCAAGCCCAGAGTGGGCCGTGAAGGGGTATCGGGTCTGAGCACCCTGCTCTCCGGCGCCTATATCGAGCTCGCCCCCGGCAAGAAAGGTCGGGCGCGGGACGAATACGCCATGCTCGACAAACCGCCGCTCGCCTCCCTCGATGCCAAGGGGCTGCGTCTCACCCTTAGCAGTCGCGACACCCGCGCGCTCGGGGAAGGCTCCCCCATCAACTATCAGGGCTTCACCATAGGTCAGGTGGAAGAGGCGAAGTTCCTGCCGGAAAAGAGCGAGATGCAGTATCAAATCTTCATCCACGCCCCCTATGACATTCTGGTGAGCAGCAACTCCCGCTTCTGGATGACCCCGGGCTTCGAGGTCTCCATGAGCAGCGAGGGGATGAAGGTGAAGATGGATTCACTGGAGAGCCTGATCGATGGCGGCATTACCATGGGTCTGCCACCCGGTTGGGCCCCTGGCGAACCGGTCAAACAGATGGAAGGGTTCACCCTGTTCCAGGATGAGGCGAGCGTGCTGGCCGGTAGTCTGGATCAGTTCATCGACTACGTCTTCCTGTTCGATGACAACGTGGGTGGCCTGCACCCGGGCGCGGCGGTGCAGTATCGCGGCATTCGGGTCGGTACCGTCATCTCCGCCCCCTACCTCATCGAGGACAAGGGCGTGCAGATCTTCAAGAGCCGCCAGATCCCGGTGCTGGCTCGCATCGAGGTACAGCGCCTCTCCCACCGCTATGCCAAGGCGGAGAAGGATCAGTGGCGTGCCCTGTTCGGCAAGCAGTTCAAGGAGGGGTTGCGTGCCAGCCTCAAGACCTCGAGCCTGCTGACCGGCGGCAAGATCATAGATCTCAACTTCTATCCGGACGCGCCGCGCTTCGAGCAGGCCAAGCTGGCCGGTTATCAGGTCTTCCCCACCGTGCAGGGCGGGCTGGATCAGATCGAGCGCAAGGTGAACCTCATCCTCGACAAGTTTGTCGACATGGACATGGCGACCACCCTGACCAAGGTCAACGGGTCACTGACCACTCTGGATGGCACCCTGAAGAACATCAGTGCAGTCAGCGCCAACCTGAACAAGCTCACAGCCAAGGATTCTACCCAGCAGTTGCCCGCCTCGCTCAACGAGAGCCTCAAGCAGTTGCAGGAGACCTTGCAGGCCTATGACGCCCAATCGCAGACCAATCAGGATCTGCGTCAGTCGGTGCAGACCCTCAATCAGTTGATGCGCGAACTGCAGCCGCTGGTGCACTCCCTCAACGAGCAGCCCAGCTCGCTGATCTTCGATCGCGCGCATCCATCGGACCCTGAGCCCAAGCGAGGCAAACAATGAAAAAAGAGAGCCTGACGCTGGCCCTGTTGGGCCTGCTGGCGGGTTGCAGCAGCCAGCCAAGCCTGCACTACTACTCGCTCGATGCCGACAACCAGCAACCCGTAACGGCCCCGGCCCAACCGCAGCACCAGCTGGTGCTGCGCCCGGTGGCGCTGGCCAGCCAGCTCGACCGGATCAGTCTGGTCTATCAGCTGGAAGGGCAAGAGCTGCACTTCACCGAGTACCATCGCTGGGCCGGTGCGCTGGACGATCAGCTCAACCAGCTAACCCTCAATGGCCTCTCCACCCGCCTGCCGGGCTGGGTGGTACGGCAGGATGGCGCCCGCAAGGGGCCGGTGCTGACCATTCTGGTGGAGCGCTTTCAGGGCCGTCATGACGGCAGCGCCGTGCTGAGCGGTCGCTGGCGCCTGCTGGCGGAAGATGGCACCGTGCTGCGCGATGCTCCCTTTCGTCAGGAGCGGGTACTGCCGGCCGATGGCTACAACGCGCTGGTGAACGAGCTGGGTCAGGGCTGGCAACAGCTGCTCGACCAAATCGCCGCCGAGGTGCGCCAGAGCGCCAGCTAATCGGCCATCCGCCGATTGCAGAGATAAAAAAACGACGCCAGCTGGCGTCGTTTTTTTATGGGCGCAAGTCAGAGGCGACTTATGCCTTGGCAGGCAGGCTCAGGCGGGCAACCGCTTCCACATGCATGGAGTGCGGGAACATATCGACCGGTTGCACCTCGTCCAGCACGAAGCCCTGCTTGACCAGCCAGGCGAGATCGCGAGCCAAAGTCTGCGGGTTGCAGGAGACATAGACCAGACGACGGGGCGCCATGGCGACCAGGGTCTGCAGCACCGCCTTGTCACAGCCTTTACGCGGCGGGTCCATCACTACCACGTCAGCGGTCACACCTTGGGCGTGCAGTTCGGGCATCAGCTGCTCGGCCTTGCCGACGTGGAATTCGGTGTGCTCGATGCCGTTGAGGGCGGCGTTGCGACGGGCATCGCTGATGGCGCTCTCCACCGACTCGATCCCCACTACCTTGGCGGCCTTGCCAGCCAGGAACAGGGAGATGGTGCCGATACCGCAATAGATGTCGAACACCGTCTCGTTGCCGGTCAGTTCGGCATACTCGAGGGCGCTGGAGTAGAGCACATCGGTCTGGGTCGGGTTGTTCTGGAAGAAGGAGAGCGGCGAGATCTCGAACTCGAGTTCGTGGATCTTGTCGCGGATCACCCCTTCGCCCAGCAGCACCCGGTTGGTAGCGCCCAGAATGCGGTTGGTGCGCTCATCGTTGATGTTCTGTACCAGGGTAGTGACCGGCAGATCGCTCAGGGCCGCCAGCAGCTCGGCTTCGAACGGCAGCTCCTCGCCCAGGGTGACCAGCACCACCATCAGCTCGCCGCTCTTGAAGCCCTTGCGGGTCATCAGGTTACGCACGCAGCCGCTGTGGTTTACTTCGTCATAGGCCGCAATGTTGTGCTCGCGCATCCAGTTGCGTACCCGGGCGTTGAGCTCGACGTGCAGCGGATCCTGCACCGCACAGTCATCGGCGGTGATGAGATCGTGGGAGTGCTTGCGATAAAAACCGATCTCGGCACCGGCGTCACAGCCACGCACCGCATATTGCGCCTTGTTGCGATAGGCGAACGGGCTTTCCATGCCAAGGATATCCTTGACCGGAGTGTCACCCAGCCCGACCTGCTCCAGTGCACTCTGCACCAGTGCCTGCTTGAGCTTGAGCTGGGCCGGATAGGCCAGCGGACGTACCTGACAGCCACCGCACTCGGTGTTGGGGCAGAAATCGGCAACCCGATCGGCGGAGGGCTGGAGCAGCTCGGCAACCTTGCCGTGCAGATAGTTCGGCTTGACCTCGGTCAGCTCCACCAGCGCCTGCTCACCGGGCAGCAGACCTTCGACAAACAGGGGGCGATCGAACAGGCGTCCTTTGCCATCTCCTTTGTCGGTCAGTTCCAGGATCTCGATCTGGTGTTGATGTCCCACTAACGGCATGAGCGGCTCCAAAAGTACTAAAAATGGGGGGTGATGAACGCGGCAAAGCCATGCCCATCGAGAAAAGGTGGCAGAGTTTAGCGGAGATCCGGCCAAATTGCAGGCATAAAAAGCCTGCTTGTTGCAATGGTCATTACCCCAGGCTATCTGCCAGGCGTTGCCACCTTTCGGGCTGCGGCAAATTTAGCCCTTGGGCCGCAACGCCCAGCCTGTTAAAATTCCGCCCTTGAAATTATCCTGGGCCCCGCGCCCGTTCTAGCTAAGGTCTACCGCGATGCGTACCAGCCAATATCTGCTTTCCACTCTCAAGGAAACCCCCTCCGACGCTGAAGTTGTCAGCCACCAGCTGATGCTGCGCGCCGGGATGATCCGTAAACTGGCCTCCGGCATGTATGCCTGGTTGCCAACCGGTCTGCGGGTACTGAAGAAAATCGAGAACATTGTTCGCGAAGAGATGAACAATGCTGGTGCCGTCGAAGTCTCCATGCCGGTAGTGCAACCCGCCGAGCTGTGGCAGGAGTCCGGCCGCTGGGATGACTACGGTCCCGAGCTGTGCCGTCTGACCGACCGCCACAACCGCCCCTTCGTACTGGGCCCGACCCACGAAGAGGTGATCACTGCGCTGGTGCGTTACGAAGTGAACAGCTACAAACAGCTGCCGCTCAACCTCTACCAGATCCAGACCAAGTTCCGCGACGAAGTGCGCCCCCGTTTCGGCGTGATGCGCGGCCGCGAATTCCTGATGAAGGATGCCTACTCCTTCCACATCGACAAAGAGTCTCTGGTCGATACCTACGAGAAGATGCACGCCGCCTACTGCAAGGCGTTCACCCGCATGGGTCTGAACTTCCGTCCGGTGCAGGCCGATACCGGCTCCATCGGTGGTACCGGTTCCCACGAATTCCAGGTGCTGGCCGAGAGCGGTGAAGACTTGATCGCCTTCTCCGATAGCTCCGATTACGCCGCCAACATCGAGATGGCCGAAGCGCTGGCACCGGCTGGTGAGCGCGCTGCCGCAACCAAAGCCCTGACCAAGGTTGCCACCCCGAACGTCCACACCATCGACGAAGTGGCTGCCTTCCTGAACGTGGCACCGACCGCCATCGCCAAGACCCTGCTGGTACTGGCAGAGGAAGATGAGCACGGCAAGCAGGCCGTCATCGCGCTGGTACTGCGTGGCGACCACGAGCTGAACGAGATCAAGGCAGAGAAACTGGCTGGCGTGGCCAACCCGCTGACCTTCGCCAACGACGAGCAGATTAAAGCTGCCGCCGGTTGCGATGCAGGCTCCATCGGCCCGGTCGGCTTTGCCGGTCGCATCATCGTCGATCGCAGCGCTGCCCATCTGGCGGACTTCGTCTGCGGCGCCAACGAAACCGGCTTCCACCTGACCGGTGCCAACTGGGATCGCGACATCGCTTCTTACGAAGTTGCCGACCTGCGCAACGTGGTGGAAGGCGACCCGAGCCCGTGCGGCCAGGGCAAGCTGCTGCTCAAGCGCGGTATCGAAGTGGGCCACATCTTCCAGCTGGGTACCAAGTACTCCGAAGCAATGAAGGCGAGCGTGCTGAACGAAGCTGGCAAGTCCGTCACCATGGAGATGGGTTGCTACGGGATCGGGGTTTCCCGTCTGGTGGCCGCTGCCATCGAGCAGAACAACGACCAGTACGGCATCATCTGGCCGGATGCCATCGCCCCGTTCGAAGTGGCCATCGTGCCGATGAACATGCACAAGTCCGAGCGCGTGGCCGAGCAAGCACAGCAGTTCTACGCCGAGCTGAAAGCCGCCGGTGTGGACGTGCTGTTCGACGACCGTAAAGAGCGCCCGGGCGTGATGTTCGCCGACATGGAGCTGCTGGGCATCCCGCACGCCATCGTCATCGGCGATCGCGGTCTGGACAACGGCGTGGTGGAGTACAAGTGCCGCCGCACCGGCGAGAAGCAAGAAGTGGCCATCAGCGACATCATCGCCATGCTCAAGGCCAAGCTGGGCCGTTAATTCCGCCCTCTTCCCGATATAAAAAAGCGCGCCATTTGGCGCGCTTTTTGTTTCTGTATATTCTGACGACAGCAACCGGGTGGCGGGCTTCGCCTCAGGGATTGCGACCGATAAAGAGGTCGGTCACGTGGCAACTGCTTCTGGCTTCCAGTGCGTCGAGCATATAGGCCGCCGCATCTTCCGGGGTCATGAAGCAACTCGGGTCCACATGATCCGAGTTGTCCCAGAATTCGCTGCGGATCCCGCTCGGGTAGAGGTTGACCAGCCGCAGTGGCGAGCTTTTCAGCTCGGCGCGCAAGGATTCGAGAAAGCCGCGCATTCCCCATTTGGAGGCGCAGTAGAGGCTCTCGTTGGCCTTGCCCACCTGCGCAGCGGAGGAGAGCACATTGGCCAGCACTCCGCCTTTCTCACCGATAAGCCGCACCGTCTGCTGAGCCACCAGAATGGTGGAGATGAGATTGCTCTCCACCACCCGGCGGATCTGCTCGGCGGTGTAGACTCCGACCGGGCCAAACTCGCCCACCCCGGCGCAGTGGATCACCATGTCGGGCAGGCCGCCCCACTCCACCGCAGCGGCGAAGGCAACGTCGACCTCTTCATGGTGCGCCAGATCGGCCGCGATGCCGATCACCGCGCTGCCGAGCAGTTGTTCCTGCTCCTGCAGTCGCTGATAACGGCGCCCCATCATGGAGACCTGATGGCCCCGCTCAACCAGTCCGATAGTCAGCGCCCGGCCGAGACCGGAACCGGCACCTGTCACTATGATGTGGCCCATTATCGCTCCTCGTCGTCAGTTGACGGTCAGATTAGAAAGTGAATTCATCGCCCATGAACCATCCATCGACAGAATGCTCTGATAGATGTTGGCGAAGAATATCACCCCCCGTTGTCAGACAACGTCAAATTAGAAAGTGAATTCGCCGCCCATGAACCAGCCATCGACAGAATGCTCTGATAGATGTTGGCGAAGAATATCACCCCCCGTTGTCAGACAACGTCAGATTAGAAAGTGAATTCGCCGCCCATGAACCAGCCATCGACAGACTGGTCGATATTGGCGAAGTCGACCTTGGCTTCACGCCAGCCGGCACGCAGCTTGATCGGCATGGAAGAGAACTTGTAGGAACCACCCAGACGGTAGTCATAGTTGTCCGCATCGTGAGTGCGCAGATCGCCGAAGAAGGCGATGCCGGTGCCCGGGATCTTCACTTCGCTGCCGGCATAGGCCATCAGGGTATCTTCGTCATAACCCTTGCGACCGAAGTAGACCTGCTCACCATCGTAGTGACGACCGGTCATACCCAGATCGATCTTGAACAGATCGTTGTTGAACAGACGGTAGTAGAGGCTCAGATCGTAGGCAGTCAGATCGTTCTTGAAGTTGCCGCCGGAGGTGCTGAAATCGGAGACTTCAAACTTGGCGTTCGGCAGGAAGATGATGCCGTGTTCCAGTTGCAGATAGCCGTTCCAGTTGTAGCTGTCGTCATAGCTGCCATCAGCACTGGTGCCATAAGCCTGACCACTGCCCTTGGCGGCCCATACGTCGGCACCGGCGGCAAAACGCCAGTCGTCAGCGGCCATGGCACTCTGGCTGCACAGAGCCAGCACAAAACCGGCAATCAGCGTCTTTTTCATTACGTCACTTCCTCTTGCATACATGGAAAAGAGCACTATTTTACTCGGTGCAGCCAAAATACCCAGCGTCAATCCTGAACAAACGACGACAAATGTCAGTGCTTCATATGCTTCATCTCTGCCATCGGCTCAATCGGCTTCACCGGCAGTGACAGCTCCAGCTTCTGACCATCATCCATGGTGAGGGTGAGCGGGAAAGGAGTCTGCTCGGAGAGCGTACCCACCTCGAACAGCATGATGTGCAAGCTGCCCGGTTTCAGCACCGCTTCGCCCTTGGCCGGGATCTCGATATTCTCGACCTGACGCATCTTCATCACGCCATTTTCGTGCAGGTGGGTGTGCAGCTCGGCACGCCCGGCCGCAGCAGAAGCCGCCGCCACCAGCTTGACCGGCTGGTCGGCGTCATTCTTCAGCACCATAAAGGCGGCAGTGTTGGGGGAGCCCGGCGGCAACAGGCGCACATAACCGTCGACAGACTCGACCTTGGCCAGTGCAGGCGCCGTCATACCCAGAACCAGCAGAGAATAAAACGCACGTTTAAACATGGTTGAAATCCTTTTATGATGTTGTTAAACGGCGCCAAGGTTACCCCAGCAGCAACCTTTTTTGCACCTTTCAATAACAAGGATTTAGACATGGCCCCCATTCTCATTGCCGAGCAGCAGGATGGCTTGCTCACCCTGACCCTCAACCGCCCCGACAAGCGCAACGCTCTCAATACCGAGCTCTATAAGCAACTGGTGGCAGAGCTGCGAGAGGCGGCAGCCGATGAGGAGGTGCATGTCCTGCTGTTGCAGGGGCAGCAGGATTGCTTTACCGCGGGCAATGATCTGGCCGACTTTATGGGCAAGAGCTCGCTGGAGCCCGATGACCCCATACTGCAGTTCCTCCACACTCTGGCCGATTTCCCCAAACCTGTGATCGCCGCTGTTGCAGGCCCGGCGGTGGGGATCGGCACCACCATTCTGCTGCACTGCGATCTGGTCTATCTAGGGGATAACGCCCGCTTGCAGCTCCCCTTCGTCGAGCTGGGGCTGGTGCCGGAGTTTGCCTCCAGCCTGCTGCTGCCGCGTCTGGTGGGGCACCTCAAGGCGGCGGAGCTGTTGCTGCTGGCCGAGGCGATGGATGCCGAGGAGGCGCTGCGACTCGGGCTCGCCAACAAGGTGGTGGCGGCCGATGGATTGCTCTCCTTTGCCCGCGAGCAGGGGCTGAAGCTGGCAGCCAAGGCGCCCAGAGCGCTGCAAAAGAGCAAGGCGCTGCTGAAACAGGAGCTCAAACAGGCGGTGCACTTTGTCATCGCTCTGGAGGCGCGCGCCTTCGCCCAGGCACTCCAAGGGGAAGAGGCGCAACAGCGCATCGCCCAGAAACTCAAACGGCGGGGCTGAGCTGCCGCTCAACGCCTGTCAGTTGAGACGAAAACGGCCGATCAGCTCGCAACCCTGCACCTTGTCCTGCAGCTGGATCAGCCGGGCAATTTCCGGATTGGGGTGGCGCTTGAGAAAGGCGAGCAGGGCACCACGACAGCAACCCAACTCGCTGATCAGTGCCTCGCACTCCCGATTGGGGCACTGCGGCACCAGCGCAGTCACCAGCTCGGAGGCAAGTTTCAGGTAGCGCAGCTCGTAAGTCGGCTCATCCATCGCCCGCCAGAAGTCGGCCAGCCGGTGACAGGTGGCGACCCGCATGGTGGCCAGCTCGGTCAACTCGACCTGGGTCATCTCGTAAACATCCCCCAGCGCCTGCTGATAAAAGCAGATCGCCGCCCCCAGCGAACCGGCCTGCCAGGCACGCTCCGCCTCCAGCATGTATCGTTGCCAACTTTGCGGTGTCATCTCGCTCTCCCGAGTCCGTCATGGTGGGGGGAACCGCAGAATTCGGAAAAAATCGTACGCTAAGCTAACGGTGTTCTCGTGACAGCTCTTTGACTAGGCTTTCTAAGGCCATTCTGATAGCCCTGACTTCCTGAAAAGCCATGGCTAAAATTTGTGCGGCTAAAAGGGATAACCGATGGTAAAGTAAGTTATCCCTGTCGAGATACTGAAAAGCGTTATCCTCGTTTTTCCCAAAACTGTTTTGCCAGTTCGCTCAGAGCGCTAGTTAACTGAGCGACAGATTTCGCACTTTGCAAATTATTCTGCCCGGTCTGTACATTGGTATCAGCAGCATCGCGTATATTGATAATACTGCGGTTTATGTCTTCACTTACTGCTCCCTGCTGCTCGACCGCAGTCGCTATTTGCGCGTTCATGTCGGTAATTTCGTTAACGCGTTGGCCAATTCCATCAAGAGCTGTAGCTGCTTCCTCTGCGTGAGCTACACTCGTGTGCGCTTGCCGACTACTTTGCTCCATGACTGTAACAGCGGATTGCGCTCGCTCTTGTAGAGCGCTGATCATGCTTTGAATATCCGTTGTCGATTGCTGTGTGCGAGCAGCAAGACTGCGAACCTCATCGGCGACAACAGCAAAACCACGCCCCTGCTCACCAGCACGCGCGGCCTCAATTGCTGCGTTGAGTGCCAACAAATTCGTTTGCTCGGCGATCCCTCGTATAACGTCAAGAACTTTTGATATCTCGTTACTTTGACCTTCAAGCTCATGAATAACCTGAGCGGCTTGCCTAATTTCACCTTCAAGGGCAGTGATTGACTGGCTTGTGTGGGCTACCAGACGCTGGCCAGATGCCGTCTCAGTGTCTGCTCTTCCGGCCGCATCTGCAGCATGCTGTGCATTGCTCGCAACCTCTTGAATGCTTGCCACCATTTGGTTTACTGCCGTTGCTATTTGATCTGTCTCTGCCTGCTGCTCAACTGTAAGTACATTGCTTGACTCAATATCCTTTAGTAGGCCTCGGGTGTGTTCGCTAAGCCGATTTGATGCATCACCTATGCGACCTACTATGGCGCCTGTTTCAGCTTGCATCATTCGTAAAGCAAACTCTATTTGGCCAAACTCATCGGTGCGCCCAGTGTAGAGGGATTGACTTAATGGGTTATTGGAAATATTCCTGGCTCTTTCAACCAGTCTTCCAAGAGGAGAGAGAATAGCCAAAACACTAACAGAGCTTAAGCTTCCTGACATTAAAGTGGCTAACAATAAGCTGCTTATTGATGTATCAGTAAGCATGCCGGCAGCCATTGCGCTTGATATAATACTACCCCATATGAGCAAGAGTATTTTCACGGAAAAGCTAGCAGCCAATTTCGGCCTCGCGGCCTTCCCGCTTCTCAATTGAGCATATAATTTTTCAGCAGCCAAAACCTGCTCAGGTTCAGGCTTGGTCCTTACAGACTGGTATTCAACAATCGAACCATTCTTAGCTATTGGCGTTACATAAGCACTTACCCAATAGTGGTCGCCATTTTTACAGCGATTTTTTACTAGCCCCATCCATGAGCGGCCAGATTTTAATGTACTCCACATATGCTCAAATGCAGCAGGCGGCATATCTGGGTGTCTTACGATGTTGTGAGGCTGGCCTAATAGTTCTTCCTCAGTGAAACCACTGATTTTAATGAAGTCAGGATTAACGTACGTGATATGGCTTTGAGGGGAGGTAGTCGAAAGAATATTGGCATCTTTTGGGAGTTCTAAGTTTCGACCCGT
>NZ_JAYJLJ010000029.1:0-42232 GCF_051948815.1 Aeromonas sp. Lyrl_2 | reverse complement strand
GTAGACCTCAAGGTGATGGCCTACTTCAAGATTAGCCTTTCAACACGTAATTGGGACAGAGCCGTTTATTTCCACCATTTTCTGGCTATATCTGAGCCTTATCAGTTTCATTCACAGCAATTTGAACGACTCTGCAGGTGGTCAAATCAGGCTTCTGTCGCTTGCTGGCTACAGAGTAGCTCCATACTGACCACCCCCTCTTCCATTTGCACGTCGATCTTGAAGCCAAGCCGTTTGGCGAGGTTGACCATGCCGCGATTGCTGGGCATGGTCATGCCGGATAGCTGGCCAATCCCTTGCTCTTTGGCGTAACGGATGATCTTCTCCATCATCAATTTGCCGAGCCCCACCCCTTTCAAGTCCGATCGCACCAGAATGGCAAACTCGGCATCGCTCAGGTCCGGGGTCGAGATAGCGCGTACCACGCCGAGGATTTGATCCTGCAGCTCGCCATCTTGCCCCACAGCCACGAAGGCCATCTCCCGGTCGTAATCGATCTGGGTCATGCGGGCCAGCTCTTCATGGCCCAGCTCGCCTACATCGGCGAAGAAGCGTTTGTACCTGTCTTCATCGGAGACTTGCAGCACGAACTGCTTGTGAGCCGGTTCATCTTCCGGCCGGATCGGGCGCAGCAGGATATGGCGCTGATCTTTAAGCCAGGCACCCTCTTCCAGTTCGGTAGGATAGGGGCGGATAGCCAGTCGGTTGCTGGCCGGGAGGGCGGGGTCAGCCAGTGTGAGGCTGGCATCCAGCACCACCATCTCTGCGCCGCACGCTTGCAGCGGGTGTAGGTCCAGTTCCTGAATCTCAGGAAAGGCGAGCAGCAGCTCGGAGAGCTGGCAAAGCACTTGGCCCAAGGCATCGATATCCAGTCGTTCCGGCGTGGCATGTTCACGGATCTTGCGGCTCTTGAGCGCACCGATGATCTGGTAACGGGCCAGCGCCTGATTGAGCGGTGGTAGCGCTGCGACCATCTCCTGCGGTTCGGCGCCCGACTCACCCAGCAGAATGACGGGGCCAAAGATGGCGTCTTGCTGGATACGTACCCGCAGCTCCAGGCCGCCGCTGCGGCGAGCCATCCGCTGCACCAGCAAGCCTTCGATACGGGCGCCCGGAGCATGTTGTCTGACCCTGTCCAGAATGGCATCGGCGGCTTGCGCCACTTCGGCCGAGGTGCGCAGGTTGAGCACCACGCCGTGCACGGCAGACTTGTGCAGGATATCTGGCGAACGGAGTTTGACTGCCACCGGGTAGCCGATCTGCTCGGCAGTCAGGGTTGCCTCGATGGCGTCGGTGACGATCCAGGTTGGCAGGGTCGAGAGACCAGCGGCTTGCAAAATCGGGTGTACCAGATGAGTATCCAGCCTCAGTTGCTTGCGCTCCTGCGCCTGACGGATCAGCTGCTGGCACAGCTCGCCATTGAGCTGGTTGCCATGTAGTGACGCCGGTGTCTCCATCAACTGCTTCTGGTTGCGGCGGTATTCCACCATATGCATGAAGGCGGCCATGGCGCTTTCCGGTGTGCGGTAGGTCGGGAAGCCCGCTTCGGTAAAGAGTTTGCGCCCCTCCTGCGCCGAGTATTCACCCGCCCAGTTGGTGAGGATGTTGAAACGGCGCGCTCTGGGGTGCTGTTTCAGATGGGCAATAAGATGGCTGGCCAGAGGCGCGCTCGGTGCCGTGAGCGAGGGGGCGTGGATGATCAGGATGGCATCAATGCCATCCTCTTGCAGCACGCTGTCCAGCGCCTCCTGATAGGTGGTGATGGTGGCATCGCTGCCGATATCGAGCGGCGGGCGAGCCAGCTTGCCGCCCCGTTCCAGCAGCACATCCACTGCCATATTGGCCAGCCCGCGGCCGTTGGAGATGATGGCAAGCCGCTCCCCCTTGAGGGTCATGGAGTGGCTGAGGGTTTCTACCGCGGCAAACAGTTCGTGGGTATCCCGTACCCGCAACATGCCGGCGCGACGGATGGCGGCATCATAGACGTTGTCGAGGCCGTGGGCCGGATCGTGGCGCCCGCTTTTCAGCACCAGGATCGGCTTGTTGCGCGAGGCTGCCCGCGCCGCCGAGAGAAAGTGGCGGGCGTCGTGCAACTTGTCCATGTAGATCAAGATGGCGCGGGTGACGCTGTCGCGGGAGAGTTGATCCAGCAGCTGGCCGAAGTCGATGTCGCAGTGATCACCAAGGGAGATGAAGGCGGAGAAGCCCAGCTCATGCTGCTTGGCCCAATCCAGAATGGTGGTGCTGACGGCGGCGGATTGCGACAGAAAGGCGACCTGCCCCGGCTTGGCGGCAATGGGTGAAAAGCTGGCGTTAATCCCTTGGCCTGGCAGCAGCATCCCCATGCTGTTGGGGCCGAGCAGGCGAATGCCATATTGCTGGCAGACCCGTTTCAGCTCCAGCCGCTCTTCGGGAGAAAAGTCGGCGGCCAGTATGATGGCCGCCCCCGCCCCCTTCTGGCCAAGCGCTTCCAGCAACGGCAGGACCCGCTCCCGTCTGGTGCAGATGATGGCGAGATCCGGGGTTAGCGGCAGGCTGGCAATATCGGGATAGGCCAGCACGCCGGCGATGGACTTGTTGCGCGGGGTGACAGGGAGGATGGGCCCTTTGAACTGGCCCGCCAGCAGGTGGCGCACGATTACGTGACCCGCCTTGAGCGGGTCGGTCGAGGCGCCGATCACGGCGATTGAGTGGGGTTTGAACAGCCGATCCAGACCGCTTGCTTTCATGGGCACTCCCGACAAAAGGGGGAAGATACCAGTCTAATACGCCTTTGCTGCGGGTTCTGTGACCGGCTCCTGATCACCGTTTGTTCAGGGCATTGGCACGCAGATAAAAGCGCAGTTCGCCTTGCACCCGACGAATGGCCCCCAGGTGGCGTTCCTGCAGATAGATATCCTGCACCCGATCGAGCGCTGTACTGGGCACGCCCATGCTCTGCAGATACTCGTCAAACAGGGTTGAACCCTTGATCTCTACCAGATGCTGTTTCATGGCTCTCCTCCCTGCGCCTTGGCGTGTGTTGATGAACGCCCAGTCTGCGATGACCTGCCGGGTTTGCCTATTGTCACTTTTGACACGAGATTTGACACGAGAGCGCTCACACATCTTTCAGAGAGGGCGCCGTTGAGGCGCTGGCTGGCGTTATAGTATGGCGAGGAGCACGAGGCACGGATGGTGCACAGGATGATCAGAGTCTGGTGGTGGTGCATGGCACTGTGGACGGTTGGCGCAACGGCAACCGAGCAGCCTATCCGCGCCTGGAATCTGCTGCTGGATCACCCCAACCCCGCCGTCGTCCAGTTGCTGCGGCTCTCCCTCGATCTCACCGTGCCCGAATATGGCCCCTACCAGCTGGTCTCCAGTCCGCAAATGGAGCAGGGGCGGGCGGTGAAGGAGCTGCGCAGCGGCGAGCTGGTTCAGGTCGGTGTCTTTGCCCCCGATGGTGAGCGAGAGCGGGAGTTGCTGGCAATCCACATTCCGCTGGCCAAGGGGCTGCTGGGGTGGCGGGTGTGTCTGGTTCGGCAGGGGGATGAGGGACGTTTTGCCGCGATCGGGTCGTTGGCAGACTGGCATCGCGCCGGGCTCTCCATCGGTCAGCACAGATCCTGGCCTGATACCCAGCTGCTCAAGGCCAACGGCCTCAAGGTGACGGTGGGCAATCTCTATGAGGCGCTCTTCAACATGCTGCGCAAGAAGCGCTTTGACTGCTTCCTGCGCTCGGTCATCGAGGTCGAGGATGAACTGCGGCAGCACACGGATCTCGCCATCGAGCCCCGTCTGGTGTTTCGTTATCCGCTGGCGCTGCTCTTCTTTGTCTCGCCAAAATATCCGGAGCTGGCCCAGCGCATCGAGCTTGGCCTGCTGCGGGCGCGGCAGTCTGGTGCTTTTGACCGGGTCTTTGAAGAGGGATTTGGCAGCACCATTCGGCGGCTGAAACTGGATGAGCGGGTGCGCCTCGAGCTGCACAACCCCGACTTGCCGCTGCCCAGCCGCATCATGATGGCCGATCCGGCCCTTATCTATAATCCGGTGTCAGCGCAGTGAACCCTGATTCTGCGCGGTATCCCAGAAGGCGCGGATCAGCGGCTCTTCCAGTCGCTTCTTGAGCACCCCGATCCCCACATCAAATGGCTTGAAGGCGGGCTTGAGGTCGATGATCCGCACCTTGTCGCCGAGCGGGCTGTGGTCGATCACCGCCGCCGGCACCAGTCCCACACCACAGCCGAGCGCCACCATAGCGACGATCCCCTCGTTACCCGCCACTTCGGCGTAGATGTTGGGGGCGATCCCCTTGTTGCGAAACCACTGATCGCTACGTTTTCGGGCCAGCCCCTGTTCGGAGAGGATGACCGGCAGCTGCTCCCAATCAGGTTCTCCCTGACGGAACCACTGGTTCAGTTGCGGGGCGTTGCGCGGCGCGATAAAGACCAGCGGTACCAGCTGCAGGCTGGCGAACTCCAGCTTGGCCGGCAGGGCGTCGGGGCGGGCGGCGATGGCGAGATCGGCCTCGTCGGCCAGGATCTTGTCCACCGCCAGCGCCGGGTCACCGGTCTCCAGCTTGATCTCCAGCTGGGGGTAGCGGCGGCGAAAGCGCTCCAGTACCTCGGGCAGCAGAAAGTAGCTGGCAGTGACCGAGCAGAAGACCCGCAGACGACCTTGCAGCGGCTCGTCGCTGCGTTTGAGCTCCTGTTTGAGCTGGCGCCACTCCTGCAACAGGCCGCCGCCAAACTCCCGCAGTTTCTCGCCGGCAGGGGTGAGCCGCACCGAGCGGTTGTCCCGTTCGAACAGGATGCAGCCGGTCTCCTGCTCCAGTCGCTGGATGGCGCGGCTCAGGGTGGAGGGGCTGACCGCCATGGCATCGGCACTCTTGCCGAAGTGGAGGGAGTCGGCGAGGTGGAGAAACAGCTCGAGATTGCGAAGATCCATCTTTCAGCTCCTGACGCGGCTTGTGTGCCCGATATCCAGCGGTTGGCGGCTTGTTTCTGCCATCTCGCGGTACATTCAGCAGGCAATTTTGAAGAGTGAGCGTTTCAGTTATTGCAACGTACTGTTTCGAATATATCAGTTCAGGCAATAAGTGTCCCGCGCTATAGTGGTTCAGACAACGCCGCTATCCGGCATGGAATCAATCGAACGGAGCAATCACCATGGCTAACTATTTCAACACCTTGAACCTGCGTCAGCAGTTGGCCCAGCTGGGCAAGTGTCGTTTCATGCAGCGCGAAGAGTTCGCGGACGGCTGCAACGTGCTGAAGGGCAAGAAGGTGGTGATAGTGGGCTGTGGTGCCCAGGGTCTGAACCAGGGTCTGAACATGCGCGACTCCGGGCTGGATATCTCCTACGCCCTGCGCAAGGCCGCCATCACCGAGAAGCGTGCCTCCTGGCAGAAAGCTACCGACAACGGCTTCGCGGTCGGTACCTATGAAGAGCTGATCCCGACCGCCGATCTGGTGCTGAACCTGACTCCGGACAAGCAGCACTCTGACGTGGTGAAAACCGTGATGCCGCTGATGAAGCAGGGCGCCGCGCTGGGTTACTCCCACGGCTTCAACGTGGTGGAAGAGGGTCAGCAGATCCGCTCCGACATCACAGTCGTGATGGTTGCGCCCAAGTGCCCGGGGACCGAAGTGCGTGAGGAGTACAAGCGCGGTTTCGGCGTACCGACTCTGATCGCCGTTCACCCTGAAAATGACCCGAAAGGCGAAGGCATGGCCATCGCCAAGGCGTGGGCCTCTGCCACCGGCGGCGACCGTGCCGGGGTGCTGGAATCCTCCTTCGTGGCGGAAGTAAAATCCGACCTGATGGGCGAGCAGACCATCCTCTGCGGCATGCTGCAGGCCGGTTCCCTGCTCTGCTACGACAAGCTGGTTGCCGAAGGCACAGACCCGGCCTACGCCGGCAAGCTGATCCAGTTCGGCTGGGAGACCATCACCGAAGCCCTGAAACAGGGTGGCATCAGCCTGATGATGGACCGCCTGTCCAACCCGGCCAAGTTGCGCGCCTTCGAGCTCTCCGAGCAGCTCAAGACCCTGATGCGCCCGCTGTTCGAGAAGCACATGGACGACATCATTGCCGGTGAGTTCTCCCGCGGCATGATGGCCGACTGGGCCGAAGATGACGTCAAACTGTTCACCTGGCGCGAAGAGACCGGCAAATCAGCCTTCGAAAATGCGCCGGCGTTTGCAGGCAAGATTGCCGAGCAGGAGTACTTCGACAATGGCGTGGTGATGGTGGCCATGGTCAAGGCGGGTGTCGAGCTGGCGTTTGAGACCATGGTGGCTTCCGGTATCTACGAGGAGTCTGCCTACTACGAATCCCTGCACGAGTTGCCGCTGATCGCCAACACCGTTGCCCGCAAGCGTCTGTACGAGATGAACGTGGTCATCTCCGACACCGCCGAATACGGTAACTACCTGTTCGCCAACGCCGCCGTGCCGTTGCTGCGCGAGCACTTCATGCCGACCCTGAAAGCGGGCGATCTGGGTGCCAGCAAGGCGGAAGGGCAGAGCGTCGACAACCTGACGCTGCTGGCTGCAAATGAGGCGACCCGCAACCACCCGATCGAAAAAATCGGCCAGGTACTGCGTGGTTATATGAAAGACATGAAACGCATCGCCGTTGGCGGTTAAGCCCGCATCGGGCTGGATGATGAAGGGGCGGGGATGACGATCCCCGTCGCCGGTCGGACTGGACACCCGACCGGCCCGCCAGAAAACCCAGCCCGACAGCCATAAATAAAAAAGCCCCGCTCATCGAGCGGGGCTTTTGCATTCAGAAAGGCCCGATAAATCAGGCTTTCCACGCTTTCCAGGTGTTGATCAGACCGTTGGTGGAGCAGTCGTGGCTGGTGACAGCCTCGTTGTTGCCCAGCTCCGGCAGGATCTTGTTGGCCAGCTGTTTGCCCAGCTCCACGCCCCACTGGTCGAAGCTGAAGATGTTCCAGATTGCGCCCTGTACGAAGATCTTGTGCTCGTACATGGCGATCAGGGCACCCAGGGTTTTTGGGGTCAGGCTCTTGAACAGGATGGAATTGGTCGGGCGGTTGCCTTCGAACACCTTGAACGGCACCAGATCCTTGACCTGCTCCAGGGTTTTGCCAGCCGCCAGGAACTCGGCTTCAACCTCTTCCTTGCTCTTGCCGAAGGCCAGCGCCTCGGTCTGGGCGAAGAAGTTGGCCAGCAGTTTCGGATGGTGGTCACCGATCGGGTTGTGGCTGATGGCCGGCGCCAGGAAGTCGCAGGGGATCAGCTTGGTGCCTTGATGGATCAGCTGGTAGAAGGCGTGCTGGCCGTTGGTGCCCGGCTCACCCCAGATGATGGGGCCAGTCTGGTAGTCAACCGGCTTGCCGTTGCGATCCACGTACTTGCCGTTGGACTCCATGTTGCCCTGCTGGAAGTAGGCAGGGAAGCGGTGCATGTACTGATCGTACGGCAGGATGGCTTCGGACTCGGCACCGTAGAAGTTGTTGTACCACAGGCCAATCAGGGCCAGCAGCACAGGTACGTTCTGCTCATAGGAGGCAGTGGCGAAGTGCATGTCCATCTCGAAGGCGCCTTGCAGCAGGGCTTCGAAGTTCTCGAAACCGACAGACAGGGCGATGGGCATGCCGATGGCAGACCAGGAGGAGTAGCGGCCGCCAACCCAGTCCCAGAACTCGAACATGTTGTTGGTGTCGATACCGAACTCGGCCACGGCCTTGCCGTTGGTGGAGAGGGCGGCGAAGTGCTTGGCAACGTGGGCCTTGTCACCGGCGATATTGATAAACCAGTCGCGGGCTGTCAGGGCGTTGGTCATGGTCTCCTGGGTGGTGAAGGTCTTGGAGGCCACCAGGAACAGGGTGGTTTCCGGATCGATCTTCTTCAGGGTCTCGGCGATGTGAGTGCCATCGACGTTGGAGACGAAGTGCATCTGCAGGTGGTTTTTGTAAGGGCGCAGTGCCTCGGTGATCATCACCGGGCCCAGATCAGATCCACCGATACCGATGTTGACCACATGCTGGATCGCTTTGCCGGTGTAGCCTTTCCACTCGCCTCCGATTACCTTCTCGCAGAAGCCTTTCATCTTGGCCAGTACGGCGTTCACTTCCGGCATCACGTCCTTGCCGTCGCACTCGATGGGGCGGTCGGAGCGGTTGCGCAGGGCCACGTGCAGTACGGAGCGTCCTTCGGTCATGTTGATCTTGTCGCCATTGAACATGGCATCGATTGCGCTGCGAAGATCGGTCTCTTTGGCCAGACCAATCAGCAACTTGAGGGTTTCTTCGGTGATCAGGTTCTTCGAGTAATCAACCAGGATGTCGCCGCCGAAGGTAAGGGAAAACTTGTCAAAGCGCTTCGGGTCCTGCGCGAACAGATCCTTGAGTCGGGTCTCTTTGTTTGCTGCAAAGTGGGCTTCCAGTGCCTGCCAGGCCTGGGTTTGGGTTGGATTGATATTTTTCATAGGATTCCTGAAATGCCAAGTTGTGTTTGAACCTTGCAGGCAAGGTCCCGCCAAACCTTATTATCCGAGCATTATAGCGAGCCGATCGGGCGGCCCGTGTAACAGATTTTTACCGATTGTCTTTTACCGCAATGGGTCACTGTCGGGAGCATACAACCAGAACATTGGGATTATGTGTCACGAAAGCAAGGCGGATCTTGCGCTTGCTCATGATTGGGACCACCCCGATAGCCTGAAATTGTTTTCATCCGGTTGGCGTGGTTATGCATCGACATGGCCATGGGCTGGGGCCAGAAACGACAATGCCAGCCTGAAGGCTGGCATTGTCTGTTGCAGCAGAACCGCGATCACGCCTGCGGTTTTTGCATGTGCATCACCATCTGCGGGAAGGGGATCTCGATGCCTTCAGCATCAAAGGTCAGTTTTACCTTCTCATGGAAGTCGAACCAGACCCCCCAGTAGTCAGCGGTCTTGACCCACGGGCGCACCACGATATTGACCGAGGAGTCGGCCAGCGCGGCAACGGCGATGGTAGCGGCCGGATCTTTCAGGATGCGCGGCTCTTCGCTTACCAGACGCTCCAGGATCTGTTTGGCCTTGCGCAGGTCAGAGCCGTAGCCGATGCCAAAGGTCATATCGACGCGGCGGGTATCCATACGCGAGTAGTTGACGATGGTGCCGTTGAGGATGGCGGAGTTCGGTACTACCACCATCTTGTTGTCACCGGAGGTGAGGGTAGTGGTAAAGAGCTGAACGGACTGCACCACACCCGCAGTGCCCGCCACTTCTATAAACTCGCCCGCCTTGATGGGGCGGAAGATGATCAGCAGGAAGCCGGCAGCGAAGTTGGAGAGCGAGCCTTGCAGCGCCAGACCGATGGCCAGACCGGCGGCACCGATAATGGCGACGAAGGAGGCTGTCTGCACGCCGACACGGCCCAGCGCGGCGATCACTACGAACACCAGAATGGCGTATTTGAGGATGCTGCCGACGAAGTGGGTGACTGTGGTGTCCAGCTTGCGGGCCTGCATCACCTTGACCACGCCACCGCTGATGAGGTTGGCGGCGATATAGCCGACCAGCAGGGTCAGCAGGGCGGCGGCGATATTGACGCCGTATTCGATCAGCAGTCCCTGATTATTGACCAGCCAGGTCTGCGCTTCGGTAATGATTTCGGGTTCCATAGGATGTCCTGTCAGGTTCTAAAAGGTTTATGGTGGATAAATCTAACACCGCAGCGCGACAGTACGGGTCGCATCTGGTACTTCTTTTCTGCCATAAAAACCTGACACAAAAAAGAAGGGAGGCCAAAGCCTCCCTTCTTTTTGCTGAATGATGCGAAAAAACCATCAGCTCTGCAGCAGTTGGCTGCGGATAAATTGCCACTGATCTTCGAAACCGGCGGTCGGCTTGAGCTTGAACTCGGAGCGCACGAACTGGCTGATACGGCCTTCGGTGTAGGCCAGCAGCAGATTGGCCAGCATGGTCTCGTCGAGCTGGAAGCCTTGACCCTCGCGCAGCCGCTTCTCGCGCAGCACCTGTTTGATCTGGGTCTCCAGCTTGTCGAACAGGATGCTGATGCGATCCCGCAGCCGATCGTGCTCACCCAGCAGGGCGTCGCCATTGAGGATGCGGGTAATGCCGGGATTGCGCTCGGCGAACACCAGCAGCAGCTGCAGGATATGGTGGCAGCGCGCCATGGTGTCCTTCTCTTCCGCCATGATCAGATTGACCCGTGACAGCAGGGAATCCTCGATAAAGTCGATCAGCCCCTCGAACATCCGCGCCTTGCTGGGAAAATGTCGATAGAGGGCTGCTTCAGAGACGCCGACCTCGGCCGCCAGACGGGCCGTGGTGATACGCTGACCCGGACTGGTTTCCAGCATATGGGCGAGCGCCTGCAGGATCTGATCGCGCCGACTCTGTTTCTGATTACTGCTTGCCATGGATTCCCCTAAAAAAACAATGGCTTGATTCTATTATTAGGCACCGCCCATCGGGCTGGTGTGGTCTGTTATTGGCGACCAGAAGAACCAAAACCGCCTTCACCCCGTTCGCTCTGATTGAACTCATCGACCAGTTGGAAGCTGGCCTGAACTACCGGCATGATCACCAGCTGGGCGATGCGCTCGCCGGGTTGCATGGTGAACTCATCCTTGCCGCGGTTCCAGACCGAGACCATCAGCTGACCCTGATAATCGGAATCGATCAGACCGACCAGGTTGCCCAGCACGATGCCGTGCTTATGGCCGAGGCCGGAGCGGGGCAGGATGGTGGCACACAGACCCGGATCCTGGATGTGAATGGCCAGACCGGTCGGCACCAGGGTGGTATCACCCGGAGCCAGAGTCAGCGGCGCATCCAGCAGTGCGCGCAGATCCATGCCGGCAGAGCCGGGAGTGGCGTAGGCGGGCAGTGGGTACTCGGTACCGATACGGGCATCCAGAATCTTCAGTTCAATTTGTGTAGTCATGAATCGCTTTTTCAGTTGGATCTTGTATTGGCGTCCCTCTTGGCAGGCGGGGCGCCGTGAGTCTTGTTCTTTCGGGACGCTCAGTGCCGGTAGTGGCGTGCAATCAGGGCGATCAGGTGACGGGCCAGCGTCAGCTTGTCGGCCAGCGGCAGCGGGGCCTGGCCCCCTTGCCAGAACACGGTCAGGGCGTTGTCATCGGCGTTGAAGCCTTGCCCCTCGCGGGACACATCGTTGGCGGCGATCATGTCCAGCCGCTTATGCTGCAACTTGTCGAGGGCGTATTGTTCCACATCCACGGTTTCGGCGGCAAATCCGACGGTGAAGGGTTTGTCTGAAAGGGCACCAACGGCCGCGATGATGTCGGGGTTTTTCACCAGCTTCACCACCATCTGGTCGTTGTCGCTGGTTTTCTTGATCTTCTGGCTGGCCACCTGCTCGGGGCGATAGTCGGCTACCGCGGCGCAGCCGATGAAGAGGTCGCACTCGCCGACCCGGCTCATCACCGCCTGATGCATTTGCTCCGCGCTCTCGACATCGACACGGGTCACGCCCGCAGGCGTAGCCAGCGTCACCGGGCCGCTCACCAGCGTCACTTCGGCGCCCGCTTCGCGGGCTGCTCGGGCGATGGCGTAGCCCATCTTGCCGGAGCTGTGGTTGCTGATGTAGCGCACCGGATCGAGCGCCTCGCGGGTTGGCCCTGCGGTGAGCAGCAGCTTGATGCCTGCCAGCAAGGGCTCGGCGGCCAGCTGCTGGCAGCAGCGATCCACCAGTTCGAGGGGATCCAGCATCCGCCCCGGGCCTACATCGCCACAGGCCTGGCTGCCAGCATCCGGCCCCCACAGCAGAATGCCGCGGCTGGCCAGGGTCTTGAGGTTGGCCTGGGTCGCGGCGTTGAGATACATCTGTTGGTTCATGGCAGGTGCCAGCGCGATGGGCGCCGGAGTGGCCAGACAGAGGGTGGTCAGCAGTTCGTCTGCCATGCCTGCTGCCATCCGCGCCATCAGGTTGGCGCTGGCGGGGGCGATCAGCACCAGATCGGCCCACTTGGCCAGCTCGATATGGCCCATGCCCGCTTCGGCGGAGGGATCCAGCAGGCTGTAGGCCACCGGATGACCGGAGACCGCCTGCAGGGTCAGCGGGGTGATGAACTCCTTGGCGGAGCGGGTCATCACCACCCGCACTTCGGCGCCCTGATCTTTCAGGCGGCGTACCAGCTCGGCACTCTTGTAGGCGGCGATCCCGCCACTGACACCCAACAGGATGCGTTTATCGGCCAATCTCATCTGCTGTTTCTCTATCCGGCTCATTCTGACTGGTCGGCTAAGATACCACAGGCAATGGATGACGACAGGGGTTGGCATCAAGGGGTGTGGTCGGGCGCGCGCAATTTTTTGCTATGTTTTTTCTCAACAGGGATGAGGGAGAGACAAATGAGCATCAAAGAGTGGCCGGAAGATGAACGCCCCAGAGAGAAGCTGCTGCGTCAGGGGCCCGCGGCGCTCTCCGATGCCGAGCTGCTCGCCATCTTTCTGCGCACTGGCGTCAATGGCCTGAGTGCAGTGGATCTTTCACGTAATCTATTGAATCAATTCGGCTCTTTGCGCAGTTTGCTGGGGGCGGATCAACGGGCATTCTGCGAGGCGCACGGCCTTGGCCCGGCCAAATATGCCCAGTTGCAGGCGGTGCTGGAGATGGCCAGACGCCATCTGGCCGAGCAGCTGCAACGGGGTGATGCGCTCACCTCGCCCCAGCTGACCCGCGACTATCTGCAGGCCCAACTGCGGGATCGGCCGAGGGAAGTGTTTGCCCTGCTGTTGCTCGACAATCAGCACAGAGTCATTCAATTTGTTGAGCTTTTTTTCGGCACAATCGATTCGGCGAGCGTCTGGCCAAGAGAAATCGTGCAGATCGCGCTCAAACATAATGCAGCCGCGGTGATTCTGGCGCATAATCACCCGTCCGGCGTCGCCGAGCCCAGCAGGGCCGACCGCCAGATCACGGATCGGATCACGGCCGCTTTGGCCCTGATCGATATCAGAGTGCTGGATCACTTGGTGATCGGTGATGGCATCACGGTTTCTTTTGCCGAGCGCGGTTGGCTATAACTGTGCTCTGGCACCGTATTAGTTGATCTTTGATCACGGATGCTGTATAAAATGCCGCCTTCTGTTTGCCCCGCAATCGAAGGCCAGCGGGGCAGATATTTGCTCGAGCAATGAAGTAAGATTTGGAGAGACTGACATGTCTAGAGTATGCCAAGTAACCGGCAAGCGCCCGGCAGTTGGTAACAACCGTTCGCACGCTAACAACGCCACCAAGCGTCGTTTCCTGCCGAACCTGCACACTCACCGTTTCTGGGTTGAGAGTGAAAAACGCTTCGTAAGCCTGCGCGTATCCGCAAAAGGCATGCGTATCATCGACAAGCGTGGCGTTGAAGTGGTTCTGGCTGAACTGCGCGCCAGCGGTGTTAAGGTATAAGGAATTAGATCATGGCTAAAGGTATTCGCGAGAAAATTCGCCTGAACTCCAGCGCCGGTACTGGTCACTTCTATACCACTACCAAAAACAAGCGCACCATGCCCGAAAAAATGGAGATCAAAAAGTTTGATCCCGTTGTTCGTCAGCATGTGATCTACAAGGAAGGCAAAATCAAGTAATTACTTGATGCTGCATTCCCAAAAACCCGGCTTCGTGCCGGGTTTTTTTATGCGCCGAATTCAGTACACTGCCGGTTCAAAGGGAGGCTTGCCATGTTCAAATTGAGCCGCAAAGGCTGGAATAACGTGATCATTGTGGTGGTGCTGATCGTGATCACCCTGTTGCATCGTATGGAGACAGCCCAGCAGGAGAACAGCGCCAAGCGGGCTCGCCCCTTGCTGCCGGATGCGTCTGTGGTGCTCACCTGGCAGGGACCGAGCTGGCAGATTGAGCGAATCGGTCAGGGCTGGCGCAGCGTGCCGGATTTGGGGCTCGACACTGCTCAGCTGGATGCCCGTCTGGCACGCTGGCAGAGCTGGTTGCTGTCCCCCGGCGAGGTGGTGCGCGGTACCCCGGTGACCATCAAGGTGTGGATTGCCGGCCAGAACGATCCGGTCGAGATCGGCCTCTATCAGAACAGCGGCCAATATGGCGCTCAGCTGCCCTCCGGTCTCTGGCTCGCCCTCACTGCCGAGCAGTATCGCGATCTGCTGCGTCCTGCTCCCTGAGTTTCTTTTCCTTGCGAGGTGCCCATGCCCGAATTGCCAGAAGTTGAAGTCAGTCGTCAGGGGATCTCCCCCTGGCTCACCGGTATCAAGGTGACGCGTGTAGTGGTGCGGGATGGCCGCCTGCGCTGGCCGATCCCCGGTGAGATTCAGGAGCTGGTGGACCTCACCATCCATCGGGTGCGTCGCCGTGCCAAATACCTGCTGCTGGAGACCGATTTCGGCACCGCCATCCTTCATCTGGGGATGTCCGGCAGCCTGCGGGTACTGGATATCGGCACGCCAGCCGAGAAGCACGACCACGTGGATATCGAGCTGGAGAATGGCAAGCTGCTGCGGCTCAACGATCCGCGCCGCTTCGGCGCCCTGCTCTGGACCCGGGAACCGGCCGAAGCCCACGCGCTGCTCGCCAAGCTGGGGCCAGAGCCGCTCACCGATACCTTCAGTGCTGATTACCTGCGTGAGCGCGCCAAGGGGCGCAGCACCGCCATCAAACAGTTCCTGATGGACAATCAGGTGGTGGTCGGGGTGGGCAACATCTACGCGAACGAGGCGCTCTATGCTGCCGGCATTCACCCCAAACGGGCGGCGGGCAATATCAGTGCCGAGCGGCTGGGAACCCTGGTGGCCGAGATCAAGCGGGTGTTGGCCGAGGCGATTCGCCAGGGCGGCACTACTCTCAAGGATTTCACCAGCGCCGATGGCAAGCCGGGCTATTTCGTGCAGCAGTTGCAGGTTTATGGCCGTGGCGGTCAGCCCTGTTTCCACTGTCACACCCTGCTGACCGAGACAAGAATGGGCCAGCGCACCACGGTTTTTTGCAGTCATTGCCAGCGCTGAGCGCACTTTTTGCCCCGATCCGGGGGAAGTTGTAACAGCGTATTTCCACTCTGTTGAAGATTTGCACAGCTGTCACTAGTATCCCGACCGTTCAGGCGGTTTGAGAATATAAAAATGACAGTTAAATCAATAGACTGGGAATATTTATCCCGGCAGGAGCGCTATTGCGCAAAATCCATGGCCCGCTTCCTCTACCCCGAGGGATGTGACCGGAAAACCTTCAATCGCGGCAAGTTCGTGCTGCGCAGCCTGCTCTATCGCAAGTCGCTGAGCCGGGTCTTCAGCCTGTTTCAGTGCGACTCGCTCAAGGCGCTGCCAGCGGTCTATCCCGAGCTGCTCGACAAGCCGATGCGCCCCTATCGCTTCGCCTGTGCCAGCGCCCGTGAGCGGGCCGAGATGCTGGAAAATCACTACCGTTTGCTGTTGGAGTGCTACCCGCAGCTGATCGACCCCCTCTATCTGGGCGAGGGGATCGAACTTGGGCACTATCCCCAGAGCGGCTGCCGCATTCTGCTGCGTCACGATGGCACCTTCCGCCGCGAGGCCGAGCTGGCGCTCTCCATCGTCAACGGCGAGGGGCAGCGCCTCTACAGCTGCGCCTTTTCGCTGGCGGGCAGCGTGGATCGTTTGATTCTGATGATCGGCTCCATGCAGGGGCCGGAGCCTGCGGTCGACAATGCTCAGGATCGGGTGCGCGAGCTGACCAAAGAGGGGCACGGCCTGCGGCCCAAATCCCTGCTGGTGCAACTGGTGCTGCAACTGGCGCAGAGCATGGGGGCGGCGGAGGTGCTGGCGGTGCGCAAGCGGGCCCACGTGTTTCAGGCCAAGCGCTACAGCAGCAAGCAGAAAGCCAATTTGCAGGCCGATTATGACGAGCTGTGGCAGGAGTTCGACGCCCGGGATGTGGATGCCAACTTCGTCGCTCTGCAAGCCCAGCCGCGCAAGCCGCTGGAGGAGATCGCCTCCAAGAAGCGGGCCATGTATCGGCGCCGCTACGAGTGGCTCGATCTGCTGGTGCAGGAGATGAATGAGCGGTTTGCCCGTCAGTAACCGGCAAGCAGGCTGACCTCTCTATAACGAGACAGATACAACAAGGGCTACCCGTGGGTAGCCCTTGTTCGTTGTTGCCGTCGGGAATGGCGAGTGTAGAAGGGGATCACCCTTTCTGTTTGGCGGCGATGGCCTGGGCCACTACCGGGTCGACAAACTGACGAATGTCGCCACCGTGCAGCGCCACCTCTTTCACCAGAGTGGAGGAGATAAAGGAGTTCTCCTCCGCCGGGGTGAGGAAGACGCTTTCCAGCTCCGGCATCAGGCGGCGGTTCATGTTGGCCAGCTGGAACTCGTACTCGAAGTCGGAGACGGCGCGCAGGCCGCGGATAAGCACGTTGGCTTGATGCTCTTTGGCGAAATCTACCAGCAGACCGGAGAAGCCCACCACCTTGACGTTGGGCAGCGTGCTGGTCACTTGCTGGACAAGCTGGACACGTTCTGCCAGATCGAACAGCGGGCGCTTGCTCGGGCTGTTGGCGACCCCGACCACCACCTCGTCAAACAGCTTGGCGGCGCGGCCGATGAGATCGGCGTGGCCATTGGTAACGGGATCAAAAGTCCCGGGATAAATTACCTTGGTAGTCATCTTTGCGGTCCTGCAACCTGGAAATTTGGTCGCATTATAAGGTCGTCGCTTGAGAATAGCAGTGCATCAGGCAAGAATACGCCATCGCGCATCAAGCCTCCTTGCATTGGTGACAGGGAGCAAAGGGATTTTTTATGAAACGTATTCTGGTCGTTCGCAATGACAAGATTGGTGACTTCATGCTGGCGTGGCCTAGCTTCGCCATGCTCAAAGGCTCCATGGAGTGTCATGTGACTGCCCTGGTTCCGGCCTACACGGCGCCGCTGGCCCGGCTCTGCCCCTGGATTGACGAGGTGATCATCGATCCGGGCGTGCGGGCCGACAAGGAGCAACAGCGAGCGCTGCTGGCGCGGATCAAGGCGGCGGCGTTCGACGCGTCCATCTGCCTCTTCTCCAACTCCCGCAACGCCATGCTGGTGTGGAAGGCGCACATCCCTTACCGGCTGGCCCCGGCGACCAAGCTGGCGCAAGTGCTCTACAACCAGCGACTGGTGCAGCGTCGCTCCCGCTCCCAGAAGCCGGAGTCCGAGTACAACCTGGAGCTGATCCGCCGCTTCCTGGCCGATCAGCAGGTGGCCGTGGTGGAGCCCAAGACCCCCTTCCTGCAGTTCGATGACGAGACCCTGCTACAGGTGCGCGAGCAGTTGGCACTCAAGCTCAAGCTCGATGCCAGCCGCCCCTGGCTGATGGTGCATGCCGGCAGCGGTGGTTCGGCCAACAACCTCTCCATCGAGCAGTACGCCCGCATCATCATCAAGCTCAATCAGGCCTGCCCCGAGCTGCAGTGCGTGCTGACCGCAGGCCCGGGCGAGGAGAAGATGGCCGAACAGCTGGCGGCCGAGCTGCTGGCCCACGGCGGCAACGGCTGGATCTACCGCTCCAGCGATGGTCTGCCGATGTTCTGTCAGGTGCTGGCCAACGCAGCCCTGTTTATCGCTGGCAGTACCGGCCCGCTCCATATCGCCGGTGCGCTCGATGTGCCGACTATCGGTTTCTTCCCGATGCGCCGCTCCGCTACTCCGCTGCGCTGGAAGCCCCTCAACAGCGAAGGGCGTCACCTTGCCTTCAGCCCGCCGGAGGATAGCGACCATCCTGAGGATATGAGCCAGCTCGATCCCAAGACCATGGTGCCGGTGATGGCCCGCTGGGCGGCGCCTTTCTGGCGCAAATAACGTATGCAGCAATGTAAACAGGGCCCCGCGGGGCCCTGTTTCGTATGACGGTTATTCCGGCTGCTGCGGCTGCTGGCGCACCCAGAGGTCGGCGTATTTGACGAAGGTAGAGTGGGCGGAGAGGATCGCCAGCAGCAGCCCCTGCTTGCCGTCGAGGAAGCCCGCTTTGAGCAGGTACATCTTGAGGAAGCAGCCGACCGCGTGGACCAGCCCCTGACTGAGGGAGCCTTTCTTGCCGCGAGCGGTACGCTGATCGGCCCAGGCGCGGGCATAACCGGCGGATTTGACCAGATAGTGCTCCAGATCCCGATAGGTGAAGTGGTGCAGGTCGCCGTAGAGGTTGACGATCTTCATGTTGGCGCGCACCTCCACCTTCTCGTGCACCAGCGCCTCGTTGTAGCTGGTGAGTGCCTTGGGATAGAGGCGCAGCACCCGATCCGGATACCAGCCACTGTGGCGGATAAAGCGGCCAAAGACCCAGGAGAGGCGCGGCAGCGAGTAGATGGTGTCGCTGGCCGGATTGGCCATCACGTTGGCGATGGCGGTTTTCAGCTCGGGGGTGAGCCGCTCGTCGGCATCCAGCCACAGCACCCAGTCGGATTGCACATGGGACTGGGCCAGTCGGCGCTGCTTGCCAAAGCCGGGCCACTTGGCGTTGACGAAGAAACGGGCCCCAAATTCGGCGGCGATGGCCGGGGTCTCGTCCTGACTGCCTGAGTCCAGAATGACGATCTCGTCCACCAGTCCGTCGAGGGAGGCGAGGCACTTGCGCAGGTTGTCGGCTTCATTCTTGACGATCAGAACGGCAGCCAGAGTCGGTTTTTTCACGAAATGGGGCTCTCGGTTGTTGCCCGTCTGGCGGGGCGAATGCGTATTGATGGGCCATTCTAACGGAAAAATGGGCCAAAGAGAGAGCCGCCATTGCTCGTTTCTCCCTGCTGGTTGCCTGTCTCGTCTCGCCCGGTTGGAAGAGGGTCACCGCTGGAAAAATGAGGCGGATGGGGGGATGCGCGAGGATCTTCTGTTATTTATCCACTCATTCTTGGGGCATAATCTCGCCCAGTGATGATTAACCGCCGGGCCAGACCCGAGAGAAGACGCGTAATGAAAATATTGGTGATCGGCCCCTCCTGGGTCGGCGACATGGTGATGTCCCAGAGTCTCTACAAGGCGATCAAGGCCAACCATCCCGAGTGCGAGCTGCACGTGATGGCCCCCGCCTGGTGCTGCGCCCTGCTGGAGCGGATGCCGGAGGTGGACAAGGCGATCACCATGCCCCTTGGCCACGGTGACTTCAAGCTGGTGGCACGCCGCCGCCTCGGCAAGCAGCTGGCCGCCGAAAAATACGATCAGGCCATCGTCCAGCCCAACTCCATGAAATCGGCGCTGATCCCCTGGTTTGCCCGCATTCCGGTCCGTACCGGCTGGAAGGGCGAGAGCCGCTACGGTCTGCTCAACGACCTGCGCAGCAACAAGTCCGCCTTCCCGCTGATGGTGGAGGGCTATCTGGCGCTCGCTTATCCCAAAGCGCAGATGAAGAGTCGGGCCGATATCCCGACCATTCCGCATCCGGCGCTCCATGTCGATCTGATAAACCAGAGCAAGGCGCTGGAGCGGCTGGGGCTGGATCGCGCCCGTCCGGTGCTGGTGCTCTGCCCCGGTGCCGAGTTCGGCCCGGCCAAGCGCTGGCCGGAAGGGCACTACGCCGTGGTGGCCCAACAGCATCTGGACGAGGGGTGGCAGGTGTGGATCTTCGGTTCCAACAAGGATGTGCCGGTGGCCAATACCATCCGGGATCGGGTCAATCTGCTGACTCGCCCCAACTGCCACGTGCTGGCGGGCAAAACCAGCCTGCACGAGGCGATCGACCTGATGGCGCTGGCCAGCCGGGTCATCTCCAACGACTCCGGCCTGATGCACATCGCCGCCGCCCTCAACCGGCCGCTGGTGGGCGTCTATGGCTCCACTTCGCCGCTCTACACCCCGCCGCTGGCGGATCGGGTCGAGATCGTTCACACCGACATCGAGTGTCGCCCCTGCTTCAAGCGCACCTGCAAGTTCGGCCATCTCAAGTGCCTGATCGACCTGGCGCCGGAGCAGGTGGTCGATGCCTGCAAGAAGCTGGAGCAGAGTCAGTAAGATGCCCTACCGCCTGCTCTACAACCTGCTGATCCATCTGGGATTGCCGCTGGCGCTGCTGGCCCTCTACAAGCCTAAGAAAGGCAAGCCCGGCTTTGGCAAGCGCTGGGCCGAGCATCTCGGGCGGCTGCCCGCCACCGGACAGGAGGCGCCGCTCTGGATCCATGCGGTGAGCGTGGGGGAGACGCTGGCCATCACGCCGCTCATTCGCGCCCTCAAGGCGGAGCGGCCCGATCTGCCGATCGTGCTCACTACTACCACCCGCACCGGCGCCGATCAGGCTGCCAAGCTGGGGGATCTGGTGATCCATCGTTACGCGCCGCTCGACTACCCCTGGGCCATTGCCGCCTTTCTCGACACCTTCAAGCCGCGCGCGCTCTGGGTGATGGAGACCGAGCTGTGGCCGAACTGGCTGGCCGCCTGCGAGGCGCGCCACCTGCCGGTGACCATCATCAACGCCCGCCTCTCCGAGCGTTCCTGCCAGCGTTATGCCCGCTTCCACGGCGCCTTCGATGCCCTGAGCCGGCCGCTGACCCATCTGCTCTGTCAGCATCAGGATGACGCCGACCGCTTCGCCCGCCTCGGCATCGATCGTTCGCGGCTGGCGGTGACCGGCTCAATCAAGTTCGACATCCAGTTTGGTGACGAGGTGCAGGCCAAAGGGCGCGCCTTGCGCCAGCAGCTGGGGGCGGATCGGCCGGTCTGGATTGCCGCCAGCACCCATCTGGGTGAGGACGAGCAGGTGCTGGCCGCCTTCGATCTGCTGCTCAAACGCCATCCCGCTGCACTGCTCATTCTGGTGCCGCGCCACCCCGAGCGGTTCGACCGGGTGGCCGAGCTGTGTGCCCCTTACGGCTGCGTGCGGCGCACTGATGGTGCTGCGGTGAGTGCGGAGGATAAGGTCTATCTCGGCGATACCATGGGCGAGCTGCCGCTGATGCTGGCGGCGGCCGATGTGGCCTTCGTCGGCGGCAGTCTGGTGAAGATCGGCGGTCACAACCTGCTGGAGCCGGCGGCCCTCGGCAAGCCCTGCCTGACTGGACCCGCCTACTTCAACTTCAGCGATATCACCCGCCAGCTGGTGGCTCAGGGTGGCGCCGCCATCGTGGCCGATGCCGCCGAGCTGGGCGAGCGGGTGAGCCAGCTGTTTGCCGACGACAACGCTCGCCGCGAGATGGGCGAGCAGGCCCGCGCCGTGGTGCTGCGCAATCAGGGAGCCCTGGCGCGCACCCTCTCTCATTGCTTGGCTGCGCTGGAGAACGACTGAACCCATGATGAGCACCGCACTGGCTCTCGATTTTCAACTGCAAAAGCGTCAAAGCAGCTGATCCCCGTTTCACACGTCATCAAAGAGGCAACCATGTTCAAGGCTCTGTTACTGGA
Source organism: Aeromonas sp. Lyrl_2 (assembly GCF_051948815.1). Taxonomy (NCBI): domain Bacteria; kingdom Pseudomonadati; phylum Pseudomonadota; class Gammaproteobacteria; order Aeromonadales; family Aeromonadaceae; genus Aeromonas; species Aeromonas sp. Lyrl_2. The sequence continues at coordinate 20,941 of NZ_JAYJLJ010000029.1, read as the reverse complement.
AAACCAAGACGGCAAGACTGTACCGACTCTGACCCGGCTGGCCGAGAGCCAGTTGCCGGAAGGTGAAGTGCGGGTGGCGGTCGCTTACAGCTCCATCAACTACAAGGACGGGCTGGCCATTACCGGCAAGGGCAAGATAGTGCGTCAGTGGCCGCTGGTGCCCGGCATCGACTTTGCCGGTACCGTGCTTGAGTCTGCCGACAGCCGCTATCAGCCCGGCGACAAGGTGGTGCTGACCGGTTGGGGCGTGGGCGAAGGCCACTGGGGCGGTATGGCTGAACAGGCGCGGGTCAAGGGGGACTGGCTGGTGCCGTTGCCCGCTGGGCTGGATGAACGGCAGGCCATGTGCATCGGTACCGCCGGTCTCACCGCCATGCTCTGCGTGCTGGCGCTGGAAGAGGCGGGTATTACTCCCGCAAGTGGCGAGGTGCTGGTCACCGGCGCGGCAGGCGGTGTGGGGGCCACCTCGGTCGCCCTGCTGGCGGCCCTGGGCTATCAGGTGGCGGCGCTGACCGGTCGTCCGGAAGAGCAGGGCGCCATGCTGACCGCACTGGGTGCCAGCCGCATCGTGCCGCGTAGCGAGCTGCTGGTGCCTGCCAAACCGCTGGAAAAACAGCTGTGGGCTGGCGCCATCGATACCGTCGGCTGTCAGGTGCTGGCCAAGCTGCTGGCCCAGATGAACTATGGCGGGGCTGTGGCAGCCTGCGGGCTGGCGGGCGGCTTCGATCTGCCGACTAGCGTGATGCCCTTCATCCTGCGCAATGTGCGGCTGCAGGGGGTCGATTCGGTGATGTGCCCGTTTGAACGTCGTCAACTGGCGTGGCAGCGACTGGCACGGGATCTGCCCGCCAGCTTCTTTGAACAGGCGGTTACCGAGATTGGGCTGGAGCAGGTAGTGGAGGCCGCCGAGGCCATCACACAAGGCCAGATCGCCGGCCGGACTCTGGTCAAACTTTGAGCTCTCTCTGACTGGCGAGCCCGATAATTCCGGATAAAATTGGAGTGCGGGTGAACTATCCAAGGAGAGTGAAGATGGGTGGACACAAGCCGGATTACGACTCCTCTGATGATGATTGGGAGCCGGATTCCTGGGAAGAAGAGCTGGATCAGTGGGAAGATGAAAGCTGGCAGGATGATGACACTTTCGATGACCAGTGAACCACGGCATTGAACGAACAGGCGGGCTTTGGGCCCGCCTGATTTTTTTGCCGCGCTCACATGGCTGAGCGTTCGTCCTTGGTCAGGGGAGGGGCGCTGGGTAGAATGAACTGCCCAAATGACGCTCAAGGATGACTATGCGACTCACCATCATATTGTTGGCTGCCCTGCTGGGTGGCTGTGTCTCCAACGATGATCCCTGCGAGAAGGTGTGGAGTGAGGTGGGGGAGGCGGATGGCAAGCTGGGCTTCACCACCGAGCGGATCGAGTTCCATCAGGGGCAATGTGGCAAGAAGGTGGATCCTGAACTGTGGAAGCAGGGACATCAGAAGGGATTGGCATGGTATTGCCGCCCCGAGCACCTCTATCTGGCTGGCCGCTCAGGCGAGGAGTATCGCGGTGTCTGCCCGAATGATACCCAGGCGCGCAGATTGTTCGAACAGGGGCGTCAGGGGTGGACCGATCAATAACGCCCTGACAGGGAGGGGCGTTACTCCTCTTTCAAGCGCAGCGGCTGGCAGAGGTAACCCTTGTCATTGGCACTGCGGGCGCACTTGCTGCAGACAAACTTGGGTTTGCGGACTATCTTGCGCAACGCCTTGAGATCGGTGGGGATCTCGTGACGGCGCCATTCACACAGGGTTTTGCTGCCCATAACGACTACCTCTACGACTTGACGGCCGTATTGTAATCGATTTTCATTTCGAATAAACCGGCAAAGCTCGCTTATTGGCCGATATGCCAATAAGCGATTGTTTCGGGAGGGATTACTGGTAGAGGAACTTGGTGAAGATGAGCTCGCGCACCGCTTTCTTGCCGGTCTCTTTCACCAGCAGTTCGTTGACGGTTGTCTCGCACTCCTTGCGCAGCTCTTCTCGGTTGGTCAGGGACTTCACTTGATCGGCATTTTTGCTGCCAATCAGACGGATGATGGCATCGCGGATCAGCGGGTCATGCTGCTCCAGCAGCTTGAGGTCGGCTTCGTTTTCCGCCATCAGCTCCACCGTGACCCGGATATAACCGAGGGTTTTGCTATCACTCAGGTAGTTGGTGATGATGTCGGGATCGAGCGCGTGGTAGGAGAAACCGGGCTTGGCAGCCCCCTCTGCGCCCTCGGCGGGCGGCTCATCTTCAGCCAGAGCTTGCTGCTGCAGGGCGCCACAGCTCAGTAACAACACCAGCAGAATTTTGAAGATCTTCATATAGATGGCTCATCAGCAAGAGATAACCCATTTTTGATGTTGCCATCGGGGCCGTCAAGCACGGATGTTCTTACATTTCGCTATTGATTTACGGATAATAAACCGGATTTTAACCTGAACACGGAAATCTCTGGATGGTGAAGCTGTGAAGTCCGAGTTGACTGTTCCCCTCACGCCGTTAAGCGGGTGGCTGGCCCCCGAATGTTGCGAATTGCCCGCCAGCTTGCGCCCCTGGCTGCTGGAGCCCGGCTCCATGACCCGGCGGCTGCGTCAGCACAATCGCCACTTTTCGGTGGAGTGGCTGGGCAATCACCCGGTCTCCCTTACTGCCGATGAGCAGTGGCTGGTGGATTCGGCCTCGCCGGCCGGTACCTGCCGCGAGGTGATCCTGCACGGGGATCGTGGGCCCGCCGTGCTGGGCTGGACCCTGTTTGCCGATGACGCACTGCAAGGGAGCGGCATTGCCGAGCTTGGCGAGCAGCCGCTGGGTGAGCGGGTATTTGGCCATGAGCCTGCCCGCCGCGATCACCTGCAGCTGGCCCGTTTCGATATTGCCGCCAATCCCCGTTGCCCGGCCGCCACCGTCTGGGGACGTCGTTCCCGTCTGTTTCTGGGGCAGTGGCCACTGCTGGTGCACGAGCTGTTTCTGCCCTCTCTCGTCTGTGACAAGGAGCTGGAGTGAATCTGTTAACCAAGGAGCGGGGACTTGCCTACATGCAGTTGGCCCGCGTCGACAAACCCATAGGCACTCTGCTGCTGCTGTGGCCAACCCTGTGGGCGCTCTGGCTGGCCGCTGGTGGCCTGCCCAATCTCTGGGTGCTGACCGTGTTTGTGGTCGGCGTCTTTCTGATGCGCTCGGCAGGGTGCGTCATCAACGACTATGCGGATCGCAACTTCGACGGCCATGTCAAACGCACGGCCGGTCGCCCCTTGCCCACGGGCAGAGTCAAGCCGTGGGAGGTGCTGGCGCTCTTCTTCGTGCTGGCGCTTATCTCGTTTGGTCTGGTGCTGACCATGAATCCGCTCACCATCGGTCTGTCGTTTGTCGCCCTGCTACTGGCGGTGAGCTACCCCTTCATGAAGCGCTTTATCTCCAATCCCCAGCTGGTGCTCGGGATGGCCTTCTCCTGGTCGATCCCCATGGCCTATGCGGCGCAGGCGGATGCTCTGCCGCTGGTGGCCTGGCTGCTCTTCTTCGCCAACCTGCTCTGGACCGTGGCTTACGACACCCAGTACGCCATGGTGGATCGGGATGACGACCTCAAGATCGGCCTCAAATCCAGCGCCATCCTGTTTGGTCGTTACGACAAACGGATCATCGGCGCATTGCAACTCTCGACTCTGCTGCTGTTGCTGGCGGTCGGGCAGTTGATGACGCTGGGGGGGGGGTATTACTGGGGATTGCTGGGAGCGGCGGTGCTGTTTGTCTATCAGCAGCGGCTCATTCGCGAGCGGCAGCGGGAAGCCTGCTTCCAGGCGTTTCTCAACAACAACTATGTGGGGGCGCTGGTGTTTGCCGGTCTGGTGCTCGATTACCTGCTGGCGTGACATGTTCCCGCGCAGACTCCGATAAAAAAGAAGGCCGCATCATGCGGCCTTCTTTGTTTGCGTTGCAGATCAGAGCTGATTGCCTGCCTGAATGGTGCGGCGGATCTTGTTGCTCAGCAGCGGCACTATGTTGTCGGCCAGCGCCTGGAAGCGGCCAAGATCCGGCTTGCACTCGGGAGAGAGGTAGCCCTCTTTGCGCAAGGTGTGGATCAGGGTGCTAAACAGCTTCTGGTCGAAGAACTCGGGGGCGTTGATGCCGTGCAGGGTGCCGAGGCGCTCTGCCATCATCAGGCCGTCCGCTTCCAGCTGCTCCGCCTCGATATGAGGCTGTGCCAGCACCCGGGTCAGCACGATGGCGTAGCGTTGCAGGGTCTCCTGAATGCTCTCAGCCAGCAGCAGCAGGCGCATCTGGTTGGCCGGATTGACCCAGTAGCCGTCATCGCGGGTCTCGATCAGTTGCTGGGTTTGCAGCGCGTCGAGCAGGCTGTCGACCAGCGCCGGCAGATCCTCCTCTTCATAACGCAGGAACAGCTCGGTCTTGAGCAGCGGATAGATGTCGATGCAACGAGCCATGATCTCGCTGCGGGAGATCCCTTCGCACCGTTCGATCAATGCCGCCACCAGAGAGGGCATGGCGAACAGGTGGAGGATGTTGTTGCGGTAGTAGGTCAGCAGGATCGCCTGATAGCGGTCGAGACTGATGATCTGCCCCAGCTTGTCCTCGCTCACCTCGAACTTGTTGAGCTCCATCGCCTGATCCAGCAGGGTCTTGGCATCCTCATCCGGAATGGTGCTCTGCGGGCTGTAAGGCACCGCTTTGAGCAGATCCAGATAGGTGTTGAGCTGGGCCTGCAATTCGTCGCGGGTCAGGGCGTGGCGCTCGGCGGCCAGCAGCGCCAGCGCGCTCAGGGTCAGGCCGTTGACGGCGGCAGCGCCGTTGATGCGGGTCATCAGCAGTTCGGCCAGATTGTTGACGGTGCCCGCCATCCACTCCGGACGCTCCTCTTCCCCGATGTGCTTTTTCCAGTCGGGGATGTGTTCGCTCAGGTAGCTGTTGAGAGTCAGCGGCTCGCCGAAGTTGACGAAACCACGGCCGTAGTTGCGCAGCTTGCGCAGGATGCCGAGCACCTGCAGGAAGCTCTCTTTCTCCTTGCGGCTCCCTTTGAGCTCGTTGTGGTAGGTGTTCACCTCCATCACGTGCTCGTAGCCCAGATAGACCGGCACCAGAGTGACCGGCCTGTCCAGCCCGCGCATCATCGCCTGCAGGGTCATCGCCAGCATGCCGGTCTTGGGCGGCAGCAGACGGCCGGTACGGGAGCGACCACCTTCGGTGAAGAACTCTACCGAGTAACCCTTGGCAAACAGCAGGTTGAGGTATTCACGAAATACCGTGCTGTAGAGCGGGTTGCCCTTGAAGGTGCGGCGAATGAAGAAGGCGCCGCCGTGGCGGAAAATCGGGCCCGCCGGCCAGAAGTTGAGGTTGATGCCTGCCGCGATATGGGGCGGCACCATCCCCTGGTGGTAGATGACGTAGGAGAGCAGCAGGTAGTCCATGTGGCTGCGGTGGCAGGGGACGTAGACGATCTCGTGCCCTTCCTGCGCCAGTTGGCGCACCTTCTCGGCGCCATTGACCGACAAACCGCGGTAGAGCTTGTTCCACAGCCAGCCGAGGAAGCTCTCGCCCAGGCGGATCAGCCGGTAGGAGAAGTTGGAGGCGATCTCGTCCATGTAGCCATGGGCGCGCTTTTGCGCCTTCTCGAGGCTGATCCCCTCGCGCTGGGCCTCCTCTTCAATTGCCTGCTGGATCACCGCGGAGTCGAGCAGCTGCTTGAACAGCAGGTTGCGGTTCGGCAGTTTCGGGCCGGTAGCGGCCAGCTGCTGGCGGCTGAAGTGGGTACGGGCCACTCGTGCCAGCTTGTGGGCGATCGCCTCGTCGGTGCCGTGCTTGTCGGCCATGTAGCGCAGGGAGAGGGGCGGCGAGAAGCGCACCAGATTTTCGCGACCCTTGAGGATCACGATAAGTGCCTTCTTCAGCCGGTTCGGCGCCAGGCTGCTGATGATGTTGAGGCCGGAGGCTTCTTCCCCTTCCCGACCCGGAGCGCGGCCCCAGAACAGGGTGACGGGCACCACCTGGATATCCAGCTCGGGATCCTGCTTGTGCAGATCCAGCAGCTGGTGGAACTCCTGCAGGAAGGGGAGCGGTTTGCTGCGTTTGCCAAACAGGGGAGGCGGACGATCCAGACAGACATAGCGCGGCAGCAGCTGGCCGTTGAGCTCCAGCGGCGTGAAGGGGCCGGGCAGACCGAGATCCTCGCAGCACTGCTGCAGGGTCATCAGGTCGGTGATCGAACTGGTTTTCAGGGCATAGACGATGGGTCTGGCCGGATCCAGATTGAGTTCTGTGATGGGATTTTCCGGCAGGCTCTTGTGATTGACCAAGCCGCTGACCGGCCATTGCAAGATGGCTCTGGAAATCTTCTGTCCTAGGGACATGTGCGTCTGCTCTCCAAAAAAATGCGGCGTGAGCATAGCAAATCGACAGCCCCTTGTCGCCGAGAGGTACGATGAGTCGGCTGCGCAGGATCAAAACAGTAGTAAATGAGGGGTTGGTTGCGACAAATGTCAGCTGCGCCTTGCCTTGGCCACTGCACTGTATATACTGCCAGTGTGCTGTATAAAAAGACAGGTGCCAATTCTATGAAACCCCTTACCCCCCGCCAGGCCGAAGTGCTGGAGCTGATCAAGGTGAACATGAGCGAGACCGGTATGCCGCCGACTCGTGCCGAGATTGCCCAGAAGCTTGGTTTCAAGTCGGCCAATGCGGCCGAAGAACATCTGAAGGCCCTGGCCAAAAAAGGGGTCATCGAGATCATGCCGGGCACGTCCCGCGGCATTCGCCTGTTGCTCGAAGAGGAAGAGGTGCTGGAAGAGAGCGGCCTGCCGCTCATCGGGAAGGTTGCCGCCGGTGAACCCATCCTGGCTCAGGAGCATATCGAGAGCCACTATCAGGTGGATCCCGCCCTGTTCCACCCGCGCGCTGATTTTCTGCTGCGGGTGCAGGGGATGAGCATGAAGAACATCGGCATTCTGGATGGCGATCTGCTGGCGGTGCACAAGACCCAGGAGGTGCGCAACGGTCAGGTGGTGGTCGCCCGTCTCGATGAGGATGTCACCGTCAAGCGCTTCCAGCGCAAGGGCAGTCAGGTATGGCTGCTGCCGGAGAATGAAGAGCTCTCCCCCATCGAGGTGGACCTCTCTTGCCAGCAGCTCACCATCGAGGGGCTGGCGGTCGGGGTGATCCGCAACGCCGACTGGATGTAATCATCCCCGCCAACTGCGTTTGCCACACGGCCTCCTTCGGGAAGCCGTGCTGTTTCTGGCGCACTTTCCCTGTCATATCAAACAGATCATCGGCGGCGGCATTTTTGTCCTGCGCGACCGGCTACCAATCATCCATTTCAGATATATGCTCAGATCAGTGCCCTGTCGCCGAGATAGGGCTTGGCGCCTCCCTCTGACCATCGCAATGCGCAGGACGGGAGAGCCGGTAACAACGAGAATCGGGCAGTACACCTTCACGGGATATGAAGGGGGAGTGGGGAGATCCCGAGCCTTGTCGGGCAAAGGGGACCACTCGTAATGGTTGCAGATAGTCGTGACGGGCCTGTTCCCAGTTCAGGCCGACGAAGCAACATGACCTGTCGGTCAAGGAGGACTGGTATGGCATCAAGATCGCCATGGGATTCAGAGGCTGGGGCTGCGCCAGCGGAATCGTCAATCACCCGTTTCGTCAAAGGTAGCCGGATGACCTGGTTTTACGGTCTCTGGCTGCACCATCGTGGTTCGCACTGGACGCTCTGGCTGGGATGCCCGAAAGAGAAGGTGGTGCGTCTGGTGCTGCTGTTCAAGCGTGGTCACGGTGATCGCCAGGGGGAAGAGGGCTGGCTGGCCCCCGTGATTCCCATCGGCGTGCGGGCCATCGGCAAGATGTTGCAGCAGGGGCGTAACGCTCGCCCCTGAGCAGAAGAGACAAACAAATCCATCCATAACCGGCACCCAAGGGGGCCGGTTTTTTTATGGCTGAAATTGGCGATTAATTATGCCAAATGGTCGACTCCTGACAGGGCGTTGCACAAGGTTGAACCACCTTGGCGGCTCGCTGGGGTACAATGCCCCCTTCTTGTCCGGTCACTGCTGGCCATCTGCCTCGAACTGAAAGGGTCTCTTGTTATGATGAAGCTCCGCTATCCCTTGCTCTTTCTGCTGCTGACAGCCTGCCTGCTCCTGGTGTTTTACGCCACACAGCCAGAGCAGCCGGAACAGGCCGATTATTATCCGGCGGGGCGGGATATCAATGATTTCGCCTTTACCGATGCGGACAACCAGCCGTTCACCCCTGCCAGCCTGAAAGGGCACTGGACCTTCCTGTTCGTCGGCTACACCTTCTGCCCCGATATCTGCCCCACCACCCTGGCAGATATGCGCTCCGTCTATGACCAGCTGAAGAAGATGGCGCCCGACAGTCAGGTGGTGTTTATCTCGGCGGATCCCCAGCGTGACGATATTCCACGCCTCAAGACCTATACCGCCTTCTTCAATCCCGAGTTCAAGGCGGCCACTGCCCCCCACGACAAGCTGTTCCCGTTCGTGCGCAATCTGGGGCTCATCTACTCCATCGCCAATCAGGGGGAGAAGGATTATCTGATCGATCACTCCGCTTCCATCGTGCTCATCAATCCCAAGGGCAAGCTGCAGGCGGTGTTCCGCCCGCAGGTGGCGCCGGGTCAGGTGCCCAGGGTGCAGATGGCCACCATGCTCTCTGACTTCGCCCGCATTCTGAAGCTGGCCGGCTACTGAGCGTGACCCCATCTGCTGTCCCCTGGTGGCTAGATCCCTCTCGCCACCGCGCCGTCTTTGCGCTCGCCCTGCCGATGGTTTTCTCCAATATCACCACCCCCTTGCTGGGGCTGGTGGACACCTGGGTGATCGGTCATCTCGGTCAGGCCTGGTTTCTGGGGGGCGTGTCGGTCGGTGCGACTCTGATCAACCTCATCTTCTGGCTGCTCGGCTTTTTGCGGATGTCGACCACCGGCTTGACGGCGCAGGCGCACGGCGCCGCCGACGGTCGTGCCCAGCTCGATACCCTGCTGCGGGCGCTGGGGTTGGCCATTGCTCTTGGCCTGGCGCTGCTGTTGTTGCTCTTCCCCCTGTTGCCACGACTGATCGTCCTGAGTGGCGGCTCGCCCGAGGTGCAGCTTTATGCGGGCCAATATGTGGCGGTGCGGATCTGGAGCGCCCCGGCGGCGCTCTGCAATCTGGTGGTCATGGGCTGGCTGTTGGGGATGCAGGATGCCCGCAGCCCCATGGTGATGCTGATCCTCACCAATCTGGTCAATATGGCGCTCGATGCCCTGTTTGTGCTGGGGCTCGGCTGGCAGGTGCGGGGTGTGGCGGCGGCCTCGGTCATGGCGGACTACTGCGCACTGGCAGTCGGTATCTGGCTGGTACGCCGTCAGCTGCGGCAACTGGCGCCGACGGTGTGGCTAGATGGCTGGCAGCGCTGGCGGCAGTTCGCGCCCATGGTGCGGCTGCTCGGCCTCAACCGCGATATCTTCCTGCGCTCCCTCTGTTTGCAGCTCTGTTTCGCCTTCATGACTCTGCAAGGGGCGCGGCTGGGGGATGTGGCGGTGGCCGCCAATGCGGTGCTGCTCAACTTCCTGATGCTTATCTCCTATGGGCTCGATGGTTTTGCCTATGCGGTGGAGGCCATGGTAGGACGAGCCATCGGTCAGCGGGATCGGCAGAAACTGCGGGAGGCCATCGTGCTCAATCTGGGCTGGGCCGCCCTCATCGCCAGTGGTTTTACCCTGGTGTTTGCCCTCTTTGGTGCCCACCTTATCGGCTATATCACCGACATTCCGGCCGTGGTAGCGGAGGCACATCGTCAGCTTCCCTGGCTGATCGCCATGCCCTTGCTGGCGGTCTGGTGCTTCCTGCTGGATGGCGTATTTATCGGGGCGACCCGGGCGCGGGAGATGCGCAACAGCATGTTGCTGGCCGCGTTTGGCGGCTTCTTCCCGATCTGGTGGCTCTGTCAGTCGTGGGGCGTGGCAGCGTTATGGGCGGCGATGGCGGCGCTGATGGTGGGGCGCGGTCTGTCGCTGGGGGTCACTTGCTGGCGGCTGGAGCGCAGCGGGCATCTGCTCGACGCCCGCCACTGATCATCGGTGGCGCTTACATGGCACCGTCGTAGTCGAGCTGGCGCCAGCTCTCGTAGACAAAGACAGACACCGCGTTGGAGAGGTTCATGCTGCGGCTCTGGGGCACCATAGGGATGCGCAGCCGCTGCTCGAACGGCAGACTCTCGATGATCTCGATGGGCAGGCCGCGACTCTCCGGGCCAAACAGCAGGGCGTCGCCAAGGGCATATTGTGCTGCCGAGTGCGCGGTGCGGCCCTTGGTGGTGCAGGCAAACACCCGCTTGGGCGCTACGGCAGCCAGAAAAGCCTCATAGCTTGGCCAGTGCTTCACCTCGGCAAACTCGTGATAATCGAGTCCCGCCCGCTTTACCCGCTTGTCATCCCACTCAAATCCCAGCGGCTCGATCAGATGGAGCCGGTAACCGGTATTGGCGCAAAGCCGGATGATATTGCCGGTGTTGGGCGGAATTTCCGGCTGGTAGAGGACGATATCGAGCATGACGAGCTCCTGCAAAGAGATGTAAAGCCAAGAAGGGGCGCCAGCATACCCAGCGCCCGTCCGGATGAAAAGGATCAGGCGATGGGCAAGCGGATGGTGATGGTCAGCCCGGTCGGGTGATTGTTGCTGGCCGCAATGGTGCCGCCGTGGCGCTGGATCGCCTCCGAGGCGATGGCCAGCCCCAGCCCGGTGCCGCCAGTCTTGGCGTTGCGGGCGTCATCGACCCGGAAGAAGGGTTGGAACAGCAGCGCCTGCTGCTCGTCAGGCACCCCGGGGCCGTCATCCCGAATGGTCATCACCCACTCCAATCCCTCCCGATACCAGTCCACCTTGATGAACTCGCGGGCATATTTGAGGGCGTTGCGCAGGGGGTTCTCCACCGCCCGGGCCAGCAGCTCGGGCCACATCTGGATCGACTCTGCGGGCAGCGGCGGCAGTCTGAGTTGTTTGCCGCTCTGATTCGCTTCGAACATGGCATCTTCGAGGATGGGTTCCAGCAGGTCGGCCAGCGGGTGCACCACCGGTGCCTCCACATGCTGCTGCACCCGCGACAGATCCAACAGATCGCCGATCAGCTTGTCCAGCCGTCCGATCTCCGATTCGATCCGCGCCAGCTCGGCGCTGTCACCCTGCTTGCGGCGGATCAGCGCCTGCGCCAGTTGCATCCGGGTGAGGGGGCTGCGCAGCTCGTGGGAGATATCGGAAAGCAGCTGTTTCTGCTTCTGGATCATGCTCTTGAGCGTCTCCACCATGCGGCTGACGTTATCCGCCAGCTGGCCGATCTCGTCGCCCCGTCCCAGGTTGGGTATCTGTACCTCCAGATTGCCGGCCGCCAGTTGGGAGACCGATTTCTGCAACTGCAGGATGGGCCGGGTCAGCCGCCAGGCGAGCAGCAGGCAGAGCGGGGTGCTGACTAGCATCGAGATGCCCAGAATGCGGATCGGGTGATCCAGCACCTGAATAAACAGGAACAGGTAGGGATTCTCGGCATTGAGGCCGAAATAGACGTGATAGCGATGGCCGTGGTGTTCCATCAGGAAGGGGCCGGCGATCGCCTTGCGATCCTCGTTGCCCAGCATGGGGTTGGCCGGGTCATCGGCATCCACCATAAAGCGCACCACGAACTTGCGCGGATGGGTGGTGGACTGGATCTGCCCCTTCTCGTCGCGCAGGTAGACGTTGTCCACCGGCAGCATGGCGATCTTGTCCATCGCCTTGGCCAGATCGAAATCCTGATCCGGCTCGGCGGCGTTGAGCAGGGCCTGCACGTTGTTCTGCATCCGCGCCACTTCATGGGTCGGCAGCGGGATCTGGTTGCGGGGATCCAGGGTCGGCAGGCTGATCACGGCGGCCAGCATCACCAGCAGCATGAACCAGAACCAGAGGAAGATGTGGGTCGAGATCCCGTTGAGGGAGTTGATGCGCTCTATTCTTGCTCTAGCCACAGGTACCCGCGCCCCCGTACGGTTTTGAAGCGGGGCTGGCCATCGGTGCGGTCCGGCAGCTTCTTGCGCAGGTTGCTCAGGTGCATGTCGATGGCCCGATCGAAGGGTTCCAGCTTCTTGCCCAGCACCTGCTCGGAGAGGTGGCTCTTGCTGACGATCTGGCCGGGATTGCGCAGCAGGCACTCCAGCAGGCCAAACTCGGTGGCGGTCAGCTCCAGCAGTTGTTCGCCGCAGCGGGCCTGCTGCAGGCCGGGCTGCAGCACGATATCCATGAAGTGCACTTCGTCGGAGGAGTTGCCGCGCTGGGGCGGGGCGCTCTGGGTGCGGCGCAGGATGGCGCGTACCCGGGCCAGCAGCTCCCTGTCATCGAATGGCTTGGCCAGATAGTCGTCGGCGCCCGCTTCCAGACCGTTGACCCGATCCTGGCTGTCACCGCGGGCGGTCAGCATCAGTACCGGGGTATCGTGGGTCTTGCGCAGCTTGGTCAGCATGGCAAAGCCGTTGAGCTTGGGCATCATCACGTCCAGCAACACCAGATCGAAGCTCTGCTCCGCCAGCCGTTGCAGCCCCTCTTCACCATCCTCGGCGACCGTGACCTGAAATCCCTCCAGGGTCAGAATTTCGGTGAGCAGTTGGGTCAATTCAAGATCGTCGTCGACCAGGAGTATTCTGTTCATCTGGTGTTATTCCGCAGATTTTCGCGCCAAACTGACGCCGGGGTCAGGGTATAATAAGTTTTTCATCGCCAGAGGAAAGCCGGTTTTGAGCCATCAACAATATTCCCGTTGGGTGACCTTTGCCAGCATAGCGGCGGTTACCACCGCTACCTTGCTGATCATCGGCAAACTGATCGCCTGGCTGATGACCGACTCGTCGACCCTGCTGGCATCGCTCACCGACTCCTTCATGGATGTGAGTGCCTCCATCATCAACCTGTTGGCCATTCGCTATGCGCTGGCCCCCGCCGATGACGAGCACCGTTTCGGTCACGGCAAGGCGGAGTCGCTGGCGGGCCTCATCCAGTCGGCCTTTATCTCCGGCTCCGCCCTGCTGCTGGTGATGCACGGAATTTCATCCCTGCTCAATCAGGCGCCTATCCTGCGGCTGGAAGCGGGTCTCTGGGTCAGCGGCGGATCCATCGTGCTGACCCTGCTGCTGGTCAGCTTCCAGAGTTTCGTTATTCGCAAGACCAACAGTGTGGCCATCAAGGCCGACATGCTGCACTACCGTTCCGATCTGCTGCTTAATGCCGGTGTCTTGCTGGCGCTGGTGCTGGCGGGGCAGGGGTGGTACTGGGCCGACGGCCTGTTTGCCATCCTGATCGGGCTGTTCCTGTTGTGGGGGGCGGGACACATCGGCTACGAGTCGGTGCAGGCGCTGCTCGATCGTCAGTTGCCAGCGGAAGAACAAGCGAGAATAATGGCGCTCTGCTGTGCCGTAGAAGGTGTACACGGCGTACATGACCTGCGCACCCGTCAATCCGGGCCGACCCGATTCGTACAGTTGCATCTTGAACTGGATGATCAGATCCCCCTGGTCAAGGCCCATCAGATCGCCGATGAAGCCGAACTGGCGGTACGCCAGGCATTCGAGCGGATGGATGTCATCATCCACATGGACCCCATCTCGGTGCTGACAAAAGAACAACAGAGCCCTCACCCAGAACAACAGTAGGCTGCAACATGGATGAACTGGTTGCCAAAACCTGGCACAAAATTCAGCAAGAAGCGGAGTGCATGGCGGCCCAGGAGCCGATGCTGGCCAGCTTCTTCCACTCCACCATTCTCAATCACAAGAACCTGCGTTCGGCCCTCAGCTTCCAGCTGGCCAACAAACTCGACAGCGCCACCATGCCCGCCATCGCACTGCGCGAGGTGATCGAGCTGGCCCTGCGCAGCGAGCCCGAGCTGCTGACGGTAGTGGCGGCCGACATCTGCGCCGTGCAGGAGCGGGATCCGGCGGTCGACCTCTTCTCCACCCCGCTGCTTTACCTCAAGGGGTTCCATGCCCTGCAGGGCTATCGGGTCGCCAACTGGCTGTGGCGTCAGGGGCGCCGCTCGCTGGCCCTCTATCTGCAAAACCAGATCTCGGTGGTGTTCGGGGTGGATGTGCACCCGGCCGCCCGTATCGGCAAGGGCATCATGTTTGACCATGCCACTGGCATAGTGGTCGGCGAGACGGCGGTGATTGAAGATGATGTCTCTATCCTGCAAAGTGTGACCCTAGGTGGTACCGGCAAGGAGAGCGGCGATCGCCACCCCAAGATCCGCGAAGGGGTGATGATAGGGGCGGGCGCCAAGGTGCTCGGCAATATCGAAGTGGGCGTGGGCGCCAAAATTGGTGCGGGCAGCGTGGTGATCAACCCGGTGCCGCCTCATACCACGGTCGCTGGCGTACCCGCCAAGATCGTCGGCCGTCCGGAGTGCGACAAGCCTTCACTGGATATGGATCAGTGTCTCTGATCTCCCGGCCGGAGTAGTCGATGGCCAAACGTTGGTCGGGTTATCTGATTTTGGGGATGTGGCTGCTCAACCTGCTGCATCTCTATCTGGGGCTCTCCCCCTGGCCTGCGGCCATGGCGGCCTGGGGGGCGTCACTGCTCACCTGGCCCTGGCTGGTGGGGGCCGCCAAGCGGCAGGCGCTGGCCTTGTATGGTGCCGCCCTGCTGCTGTTCTTCTTCTCCTGGTGGCAGGGAGCGACCCTCACCGCCGGTGACTGGCTGCTGCCCAACATCAATATGCTCACCATGTTTGCCGCGGTGAGCACCCTCAATCTCGCCACCTCGGGTCTCTTGACCGGCACAAGCTCATGGATCGGGCGCAAAGGGCTGTGGAGCACCATGGCCAGCCTCAATCTGCTGGGGGCGGTCATCAACCTCTCGGTGCTGTTTATCATCGGCGATCGGCTGGAGCGCAATGGCACCCTGGAGCGGCGTCAGGTGATGGTGCTGAGCCGGATTTTCTGTGCCGCCGCCTTCTGGTCACCTTTCTTTGTCGCCATGGCGGTAGCGCTCACCTATGCGCCGGGCTTGCAGCTCTCCCATATTCTGCCGTTCGGGATCCTCGCCGCTTTGCTGGCGATGGGGTTGACTGCCTGGCAGGTGGAGCGGATCGGGGTGGATGACTTTGCCGGTTATCCGCTGCGGTTGCAGACCTTGGGGTTGCCGGTCACGCTGGCGCTGCTGGTGCTGCTCATCAAGCAGATCTGGCCCCAGCTCGGCATTCTGGCGGTGATCGCACTGGTGGCCCCGCTGCTGGCGCTGCTCTTTATGCCGAGGGCCGGGCGCAAGGCGGCCCTCAAGCGGCAGGTGGTGGAACGCTTTCCCGCCATCGGCGGTCAGCTGGTGCTGTTTCTGGGGGCCGGTTTGCTGGCGGCAGGCATCAACAGTGCGCTGTCGGTCATCGATCTCGGCGCTGGTCACGGCTTGCCGCTGTTCAACCACTTTGGCTGGCTTGAGGCATCCCTCACTCTGCTGCTGATCCTGCTGGTGGCCATCGTCGGGGTGCATCCGCTCATCAGTATCTCCGGGCTGGCGCCACTGCTCTGGCCGCTGGCGCCGGATCCCAGCCTGCTCGGCATGTGTTTCCTGCTGGGATGGGGGCTTGCCACCGGCACCAGTCCGCTTTCCGGCTCCAATCTGGCGCTGGCCTCCCGCTACAACCTCAGTGCCGGGCTGATCCTGCGCTGGAACCTGCTCTACGGCTTGCTGATGTATGTGGTTGCCTGTCTGTTGCTGGGGGCTTATATCGCCTTGCATGGATAACGGCGGCGCCGTCAGGAGGGGGCAAATGATGCGCGGGTGGCGGGGTCTTTTACGCACGGCTCAGTGTGTTGTCGCGGCTCTAGCGCAGGATGCGAGAAAAATAGACGCATATTTAGACAATACATCTATGGAAGGCGCATTTTACAGCGCACTGGCTTGTTTGTGCCGATGCGCTCGGGGTATGCTGGCTTCACGCGCTTGTATCGCCCTCTGTGGGGCATCGCAATTGAACAAACAGGTATGCATATGTCACTAGAAGTCCTTGAGCAACTCGAATCCAAAGTACAATCCGCCGTCGACAACATCTCCCTGCTGAAGATGGAGCTGGACGAGCTGAAAGAGCAGAACAGCAAGCTGCAAGACGAGAACCATCAGCTGCGCAACGAGCACACTGCATGGCAGGAGCGTCTGCGTGCCCTGCTGGGCAAGATGGATCAGATGGGCGAAACCATCTAATTCATCGCCTTCAGGCAGAATTGAAAACGGGCCGCTCCATGAGCGGCTCGTCTGTTTTTGGCGGGATGGGAATTACAGCGCCAGCAGTTGCTTGACTGTCTTCTCGATGCCGTCTGCCGCTTCGACAATGTTGTTGGCCAGCATGTAGGCGGGGGTGGAGATCACCTTGCGCTCCTGATCCACTACGAACTCGTTGACCGGGCAGTTGAGATGGCTGCCACCCATCGCCTCGATGGCGTTGGCGGTACCCTCGTCATGGCCGATGGTCGCCAGCGTCCCGGCACCATAGATCAGCGGGATCATGGCGGGCGCGATGCAGATATAGGCGGCCGGTTTGTTGGCGTTGGCAAAGCTCTGGCACGCTTTCAGCACATCGGGCTGGATCTGGCACTCGGCCTCTTTGATAGCGAAGTCGCACAGGTTTTTGGCCGCGCCAAAGCCGCCGGGCACCAGCAGCGCGTCGTAATCGGCCGCATCCAGCTCGGCCACATCCTTTATCTGGCCACGGCAGATGCGGGCCGCTTCGACCAGCACATTGCGGCTCTCTCCCTCGCTCACTTCACCGGTCAGGTGGTTGATGACATGGAGCTGCGCCACGTTCGGGGCGAAGCACTGGACGGCGGCTCCCTGACGGGCCAACGCCAGCAGGCTGATGACGGCCTCGTGGATTTCGGCCCCGTCAAAGACACCGCAGCCACTCAAAATCACGGCCACTTTTTTCATGGCAAACTCCTCGTTGTTGAAAATGTGAGCCAGGATGGATTGTTGTACTTTTGTATGGTTATCGCTCGCCCTCCGCTGGTCAAGTCATCTTGCTGTGCTAGGATTGTTTCGTTTTGGATCCTGCCGTACCTACTCCCTTAAATCTTTTTCCACATTGATCGAGATCATTCTAACTGTCTCGCGATCGGTTTTTACGATCTCAATGCATTGTTTTTAATGGGTTTTTATATTCTTATGCACAGTTTTATCACTGTGCGCTCTGATGCGTCCCATTTTTGAACACAGAGTTATCCACAGATTGAGTCCCTTTATCGGGCGCTGTGTGCTGTTGCTGCGCCCCTTGGTGTGAGGGGGGCCCTGTGGCATCCTAGCGGCTGTTTATCTCTGGCAGGACGATTTCATGGCCCCTAGCAACCCCCTTATTCTGGTCGACGGCTCCTCTTATCTTTACCGCGCCTTCTTCGCCTCCCAGCAGGCCGATCTGCGCACATCGACCGGTTTGCCGAGCGGCGCCGTCCGTGTCATGGCCAACATGATGCGCAGCCTGCGCAAGCAATATCCTGACTGTCATGTGGCCGTGGTGTTTGATGCCAAGGGCAAGACCTTCCGCGACGACATCTATCCCGAATACAAGGCGACCCGCGCCAGCATGCCGGACGATCTGCGCAGCCAGGTTGCCCCGATCCACCAGATGATCAAGGCGATGGGCTTCCCCTTCCTGATGGTTGAAGGGGTTGAAGCCGACGACGTGATCGGCACCCTGGCCCGCCAGGCGACCGAGAAGCAGCTGCCGGTGCTGATCAGCACCGGTGACAAGGATATGGCACAGCTGGTCTCCGACCATGTCACCCTGATCGACACCATGAAAGATGTGAAGACCGATCGGGAAGGGGTGATCGAGAAGTTTGGCGTACCGCCCGAGCTCATCATCGACTATCTGGCCCTGATGGGTGACAAGGTCGACAACATTCCCGGTATGACCGGTGTCGGCGAGAAGACCGCACTGGCTCTGCTGCAGGGGATTGGCAGCATCGACGAGATTGCCGCCAACCTCGACAAGGTAGCTGCGCTCGGTTTCCGTGGCTCCAAGGCCTTTGCCGACAAGTTCCGCGAGCAGGAGGAGCAGGTTCGTCTCTCCTATCGACTGGCGACCATCAAGACCGACGTCGAACTGGAACAGAGTCTGGAAGAGCTGTTGCTCAAGCCGGTCGACAAGGAGTCCTTGCTGGCGGTCTATCGCGAATACGAGCTGCGCAACCTGATCAAGGAGCTGGAATCCGGTGGTGAAGAGGGCAGCGAGAGTGCCGGACAAGACGAGGCTGGCGATGAGAGCGCCGCTCCGGTTGCCGCCATCGAAACCGACTACCGCTGCATTCTGGACGAAGCCGAGTTTGACGGCTGGCTGGAACAGCTGAAAGCGGCACCGCTGTTTGCCTTCGATACCGAAACCACCAGTCTCGATTACATGGAGGCGCGGATCGTCGGCGTCTCCTTCGCGGTTGAGCCGGGCAAGGCTGCTTATGTGCCGTTTGGCCACGACTATCTGGGGGCACCGGTACAGCTGAGCGAGGCCGTGGTGTTGGGCAAGCTCAAGCCGCTGTTGGAAGATCCGACCCGTCTTAAGGTGGGGCAGAACCTCAAGTACGACCGCAACGTGCTGCTCAACCATGACATCGACCTGCAGGGCATTGCCTACGACACCATGCTCGAGTCCTACGTGCTCAACTCCACCGCCAGCCGTCACGATATGGATTCGCTGGCCAAACGCTATCTCGGGATCGAGACCACCTCCTTTGAAGATATCGCTGGCAAAGGGGTGAAACAGCTCACCTTCAACCAGATCGAGCTGGAGCAGGCCGCCCCCTATGCGGCGGAAGATGCCGATATCACCCTGCGTCTGCACCAGACCCTGTGGGGTCAGCTGGAGGCCGTGCCGGGTCTCGCCAAGGTATTCAGCGAGATCGAACTGCCCCTGCTGCCAGTGCTGGCGCGGATGGAGTTGCTCGGCACCACTATCGATCCCAAGTTGCTGCACCAGCAGAGTCAGGAGATCGAGCTGCGGTTGGGGGAGTTGGAGAAGCAGGCCCATGAGCTGGCCGGACAGGAGTTCAACCTCTCCTCGCCCAAGCAGTTGGGGGAGATCCTCTTCACCAAGCTGGGCCTGCCGATCATCAAAAAGACGCCGAAGGGCGCACCGTCCACCGCAGAAGAGGTGCTGGCCGAGCTGGCGGAGACCTACGAGCTGCCGCAACTGCTGATGGAGCATCGTGGGCTGGCCAAGCTCAAGTCCACCTACACCGACAAGTTGCCGCTGATGATCAAGCCGCAGACCGGGCGGGTACACACCTCCTATCATCAGGCGGTAGCGGCTACGGGCCGCTTGTCATCATCTGATCCCAACCTGCAGAACATCCCGGTGCGCAATGAGCAAGGGCGCCGGATCCGTCAGGCCTTCATCCCGAGCGCCGGTTACAAGCTGGTGGCGGCGGACTACTCCCAGATCGAGCTGCGCATCATGGCGCACCTCTCCGGTGACAAGGGGCTGCTGACCGCCTTTGCCGAGGGCAAGGACATCCACAAGGCGACTGCCGCCGAGGTGTTCGGCGTGGCGCTCGATGCGGTCACCACCGACATGCGCCGCAGCGCCAAGGCGATCAACTTCGGCCTTATCTACGGCATGAGTGCCTTCGGTCTGGCCAAGCAGCTGGGGATCGGTCGTGCCGAAGCGCAGAAGTACATGGATCTCTACTTCGAACGCTACCCGGGCGTGCTGGAGTATATGGAGCGCACCCGTCAGCAGGCGGAAGCCCAGGGGTATGTCGAGACCCTGTTTGGTCGTCGCCTCTATCTGCCGGATATCAAGTCCCGCAACGCCGGTCTGCGCAAGGCTGCCGAACGGGCCGCCATCAACGCCCCGATGCAGGGCACGGCCGCCGATATCATCAAGCGCGCCATGATCAACGTGGACAGCTGGATCCGCGGTATCGAGGATGAGTCGATCCGCATGCTGATGCAGGTACACGATGAACTGGTGTTCGAGATCCGCGAAGAGAAGCTGGAGGAGTACACCGCTATCATCAAGGAGAAGATGTCTGCCGCAGCCGAACTGGATGTGCCGCTGGTGGTGGAGGCGGGCACCGGCGACAACTGGGATCAGGCCCATTGATCTCCGGTCAGCCGTTTTGCACTGCTATATAGCTATATAAGAAGCGAAGCCCGGCATGATGCCGGGCTTCCTGTTTCTGCCAGCCCTATCAGGTCTCTTGCAGATACTCATCCTTGAGCAGGACATAATTGTCCGCCGAGGTCTTGAGGAAGGCGATCTCGGCGGGCTTGAGCGGGCGAGCCTGTTTGACGGGATTCCCTATATATAGAAAGCCCGACTCGAGTCGCTTGCCCGGTGGCACCAGCGAACCTGCGCCGATCATCACATCATCTTCAACCACGACGCCATCAAGCAGAATGGCACCCATGCCGACCAGTACCCGGTTGCCGATGGTGCAGCCGTGAAGCATCGCCTTGTGACCCACAGTGACATCTTCACCGATCAGCAGCGGATAGCCGGTTGGGTTGCTGGCGCTCTTGCGAGTCAGGTGCAGCACAGTGCCGTCCTGAATATTGCTGCGGGCGCCGATGCGGATATGGTTCACATCCCCCCGCGCCGCCACCATGGGCCAGATGCTGGCGTCGTCGGCCAACTCGATATCGCCCACCAGTGTTGCGCAGGGGTCTACATACACCCGTTTGCCCAGTTGCGGGCATTTTCCCTTATAGGGTCTCAGTCGCAAGTCCATCTTGGCCTCCTTGTTTTCGGCCATTCTAGCAACCAGAAGGGTGTTTCTGTGGATAAGTTTGTATAAAAGCTGTGGCTGGATATGAATAACTAAAAAAGTGCGCTTTTTTGCAATTTTATTGCCGATGAGGGGTTGCCAGAAAGAATCTGTTCC
>NZ_JAYJLJ010000028.1:0-44933 GCF_051948815.1 Aeromonas sp. Lyrl_2 | reverse complement strand
TTTAATGAGTCCTTTAGTTAACACAATATGTTCCTTTATGTAGCAAAATTCACACTTTTCCCAGTGCAATTAACCAAACAGGGGAATGAGCGGCTGCCCATTCCCCTGTTTGCGCGTGTTATCTCACATTTAATTGCTGTTTTAAATCAGCAAATCATTAACCTTGGCTATTAATAAGTTTGCGAAAAAGTGAAGATTCAAAGCGGTCTCGGCGATTTTTACCTCATCCCCCATGACAACTGGCAAAAGATTGTGCTAGTTTGGCTGCACAAACGTACACACAGGGATGTAAAGATGCTGAAAGTTAACGAGTATTTCGACGGAAATGTAAAATCCATCGGTTTCGAACAAAAAGGCGAGAAATCAACCGTCGGGGTGATGAACGCCGGTGACTACCTGTTCAACACCGCCGCCCCCGAACGGATGACAGTGATCAAGGGCGCCCTCACCATCCAACTGGCTGATGAAGATGAGTGGCACACCTACAGCCAGGGTGAATCCTTCCTGGTGGCCGGTCACTCCTCCTTCAAACTGGAAGTGAAAACCCCCACCGCCTATCTGTGCGAATTTCTCGACTGATCAGGCTGGTTGAAGGGGAGCAGCCCCTTCAACCTTCTTGGGCAACCCCCAGCCCCATTATCTGTGTCCATGTCACAGCACCGCACATCCCCACTTCCTATCCACGGCAAAAATCCTAGAATAAACAGACATAAACCATCACCGGATTGATGTCATGATCAGCGTGTTTGACCTGTTTTCCATCGGAATTGGCCCCTCCTCTTCCCATACCGTCGGCCCCATGCGTGCCTCTTACGCCTTCGTCCAGCAGCTCAAGCTGCAAGGGCATCTGCCACAGGTTACGCGGGTCGAAGTGGAGTGTTACGGCTCGCTGGGCCAGACCGGCAAAGGGCACGGCACCGGCAAGGCGATCATTCTGGGGTTGTCGGGCTTTGAACCGGAATCGGTCGATATCGATGCGATTCCCGCCATTCTGGCTCGAGTGGAAAAGGAGCAGAACCTGCCGCTGGCAGGCGAGCAACCAAGCCATTTTCCCCGCACCGGTGCCATCATCTTCAACCGCCGCAAAACCTTGCCGGCCCACACCAACGGCATGACTCTGCGGGCCTTTGATAAAGAGGAAAACCTGCGCTTCAGCCAGACCTACTACTCCATCGGTGGCGGCTTCATCATTGAAGAGAGCCACTTTGCCACCGCCAAAGAAGAGGCCGCCAAGTCCGATGCCGAGCACCCTGTCCCCTACCCGTTCGACAGCGGCGCCCAACTGCTGGCCCACTGTCAGGAGAGCGGCCTCTCCATCTCGGGGCTTATCCTCGCCAATGAGCGGATATTTCGCAGCGATGAGCAGATAAAAGCGGGGCTGCGCAAGATCTGGCAGGCGATGCAGGGCTGCGTCGAGCGAGGCTGCAAAAGCGAAGGGGTGCTGCCGGGCGGCCTCAAGGTTCGGCGCCGCGCCCCGGGGCTGTTCCGCCAGCTAAGCTGCGAGACCAACTTCAACAAGGATCCGCTGATGGTGATGGAGTGGGTCGATCTCTTTGCGCTGGCGGTCAACGAGGAGAACGCCGCCGGTGGCCGGGTGGTCACCGCCCCCACCAATGGCGCTGCGGGCATCATCCCCGCCGTGCTGCACTACTACGATCGCTTCGTGCACAAGGTGGATGACGAGACGCTGATCCGCTACTTCCTCACCGCGGCTGCCATCGGCATCTTATATAAGAAGAACGCCTCCCTCTCCGGGGCCGAAGTGGGCTGTCAGGGGGAAGTGGGAGTCGCCTGCTCCATGGCTGCTGGCGCGCTGACCGAACTGCTGGGTGGCAGCCCGGCCATGGTGGAGAACGCCGCCGAAATAGGCATGGAGCACAATCTCGGCCTCACCTGCGATCCCATAGGCGGACTGGTGCAGGTGCCCTGCATCGAGCGCAACGCCATGGGGGCGGTCAAGGCGATCAATGCCGCCCGCCTCGCCCTGCGCGGCACCGGCGAGCACAAGGTGTCACTGGACAAGGTGATCAAGACCATGTGGGAGACCGGCAACGACATGAAGACCAAATACAAGGAGACGGCCCGTGGCGGCCTCGCCGTTAACATTACCGAATGTTAAAAAACGGCAAATGACTCCATTTGGTTCCGAAATGCCCGGCATCGCCGGGTATTTTTATGGGCAAACGCTTAACAAAATGGATAAGCACAAAAATAAATTTTATACTCGCGCCTCAGATTCAACAAAAATAGATCTATTTCAACTTTTTTTAGGTCTGGAGCCGTTACACTACGGTTATCTGGTTCTGTGACCTGCGCTGACAAGCGCGTTCCATGGATCTCCCAAATTTCTGTGAGTGGGCATGCCGCCCCCTTCTACCCTGAGGTAATAGTGACATGATCAGCGTTTTTGATATCTTCAAAATCGGTGTAGGCCCCTCTTCTTCCCACACTGTTGGCCCGATGAAAGCGGCCAAACAGTTTGTTGACGAGCTGCGCGCGGGCGGCAAGATCCGCGATGTAACCCGGATCAATGTCGATGTCTACGGCTCCCTCTCCTGGACTGGCAAGGGCCACCATACCGACACTGCCATCATCATGGGCCTGGCTGGCAACCTGCCGGAAAATGTCGATATCGATGCCATCCCCGAGTTTATCTCCCGTGTTGAACAGACCGAGCGCCTGCCGATCGGCCTGCACTGCCACACCGTCAGCTTCCCGCGTGACGCCATGGTATTCCACGACGAAGCCCTGCCGCTGCACGAAAACGGCATGAAGCTGACTGCCCTGATCGAAGATGAAGTGGTCTACAGCAAGACCTACTACTCCATCGGTGGTGGCTTCATCGTTGACGAAGAGAACTTCGGCAAGGCTGACAGCGGCGACATGTCTGTACGCTATCCGTTCAAGAGCGCCGCCGAGCTGGTTGCCCACTGCAGCCAGACCGGTCTCTCCATCTCTGCCCTGATGATGGAAAACGAGAAGTGCTTCAACACTCCGGAAGAGATCTACAAGAAGTTCGGCAAGATCTGGAACACCATGCGTGAAGGTATCGAGCGCGGCTGCCGTACCGAAGGTGTTCTCTCCGGCCCGCTGCGCGTACCCCGTCGTGCCGCGCCGCTCTACCGTCAGCTCAACACCAACGAGAACCTCTCGAGCGATCCGATGAACATCGTTGACTGGGTCAACATGTTCGCTCTGGCCGTGAGTGAAGAGAACGCTGCCGGTGGCCGCGTGGTCACTGCACCGACCAACGGCGCTGCCGGTATCATCCCGGCCGTACTGGCTTACTACGACAAGTTCATCCAGCCGGTTGGCCGCGACGAATACACCCGCTTCTATCTGGCTGCCGGTGCCGTCGGCATCCTCTACAAGATGAACGCCTCCATCTCCGGCGCCGAAGTGGGCTGCCAGGGGGAAGTGGGTGTCTCCTGCTCCATGGCCGCTGCCGGTCTGACCGAGCTGATGGGCGGTAGCCCGGAGCACGTCTGCGAAGCTGCCGAGATCGGCATGGAACACAACCTGGGTCTGACCTGTGATCCGGTTGCCGGTCAGGTACAGGTGCCTTGCATCGAGCGTAACGCCATCGCAGCCATGAAAGCGGTCAACGCCTCCCGTATGGCCCTGCGTCGTACCTCCAAGCCGCGCGTCTCGCTGGACAAGGTGATCGAGACCATGTACATCACCGGCAAGGACATGGACTCCAAGTACCGTGAAACCTCCCGTGGCGGTCTGGCCATCAAGGTGATGCAGGTTGCCTGCGAATAAATAAGGGTTACGACCCTCATCTGAACAAAGGCGGGATATCCCGCCTTTTTTATTGCCCGAATGGGATGCCAGGCACTTATACCGGCATACCGACCATTTCACTGTAGGGCGTCGCTGATATACCCTGCTACGCCACCGCAATGCGGATTGCCTTGTCTGCATACCTCTCTAATTACATACCTTGATTCACTCTTCTCAATGCATTGAGAGGGACATTACGCCCCTACATGAAACCTGTACCTGCTATCTTGCCCCGGTCACGATTTCACAACTAATCGATATCGAGATGCCCCCTCAGCTCAATATCCCCCCTTTGGTCATACCCTTGTTTGGCAAGACGCGGTTACCGCTCACCCTGCGGATTATCACGCCGCCACATTGATTGCCTCCTATGTGGCACTTTCGTGATCAGGGCAAACAATCAAGTACACAAACAGGAGGTTAGCTCATCATGTTGGCAACAGCGCATCGCGCAAACTGGTTTTAGCACCGTTATCACCGCCCTCTTTACGCGCCCTTTGATGAACTACTCATCACGCAGTGGAGGCCAAAAAAGCGCCTAAGGAAAAGGCTGAAAATAATCGATGAATGAGCCAATAGCCGTTGAAATGGAGGATATGAGTACGCGCCACTCTCTATTTTTGTGAGCGCCAGCAAAGGTTGAGGATATGGTGTTGGGAGCAGATTGACTTTCTATTTAAACAGCGAAAAGTGAATATCACCAAAGGGAGGGTTTAATTTGGCCAGATCCTGTCACGGGATTATCGCAGGCCACCTCTCGGGGGCCGGAATGCGTCATGCAGAGTCGCAAAGAATTAGCCCCGCTGGGCAGAACACACAACGGGGCTGGATATTCAGGATGGTTTTTTCAGGCTGGCCTTGTGCTGCTCCAGCAAATTCTCGGGGGGCGGTGGCACCTGCAGGTAGAACCCCTGGTTGGTCAGCGCGGCCATCACCTTGCCGACATCAGCCAGCCCCAAGGGCTTGGCCGGATCCAGCTTGGTCATCAGCACCAGCTCGGGACGCCCGAATGCGTTCAGCAGTGGCTCGGGAACGCGGGAGAAATCCTCTCTTTTTTCAACAAAAAGGTAGGTCTCGGCTTTTTTGCGACTTTTATAGACTGCACACAACATGGAAATTGATATAATCCGACGAGTTTATTGCCTCTGATGGGGGCAAACTATAACATCAGGAATTGAATAACAATAACGGATTAGCATCTCTGCCTCGGGGAAGATTCATGGTTGAGCGCGATAACGAATTGAAAGGGACCACCTTCACTATTTCTGTGTTGCATATCAGCGATGGCGAGCCTGAGCGGATCCGTCAGTTGTTGGCCGAAAAAGTGGCCCAGGCACCCTACTTTTTTAATTGCGCGCCGCTGGTGATCAATGTTTCCCGACTGGAACATATTCCCGATTTCGAACAGCTCAAGGAGCTGGTGGAGTCCGAAGAGTTTGTGCTGGTCGGCATCACAGGGGCACGCAGTGAAGAGATGAAGACAGCCGCCAAGGCGGTGGGACTGGCTGTAATGGCCTCGGGCAAGAGTCGCAAGAGCGAACCGGAACCCGAGCCTGCCCCCGCGCCAGCCGCTCCTGTGGTGGTTCCCGAGCCCGAACCAGCCCCCTTGATCCCGAGCAAGGTACATGTGGGACCGGTTCGTTCCGGCCAGCAGATTTATGCCGCCGGCACCTCGCTGGTGGTGCTGGGGTCCGTCAGTCCGGGAGCCGAAGTGCTCGCCGACGACAGCATTCATATTTATGGCACCCTGCGTGGCAGAGCCATTGCCGGTGCCCGGGGCAACACCCAGGCTCGGATCTATTGCCAGCAATTACAGGCCGAGCTGCTCTCCATCGCGGGCACATTCCAGCTGAGCGATGCATTGCCAGCAGGCCTGATCCAGCAACCGGTACACGTCCGGCTGGACAACGAACAACTCCGAATAGACCGTATCAAATAGAGTTACAAGGAAGCGAGAATGGCGCGAATCATAGTCGTTACATCGGGTAAAGGTGGCGTTGGCAAGACCACAACCAGTGCGGCCCTGAGCACCGGCTTAGCCCAGCGTGGTCACAAGACAGTGGTCATTGACTTTGACATCGGTCTGAGAAACCTGGATCTCATCATGGGCTGCGAGCGGCGCGTGGTGTATGACTTCGTCAACGTCATCAATGGGGAAGCAAACCTCAATCAGGCGCTGATCAAGGACAAACGCTCGGAAAATCTGTTTATCCTGCCCGCCTCCCAGACCCGGGACAAAGATGCCCTCACCCGTGAGGGGGTCGAGAAGATCCTGGATCAACTGGCGGAGATGAAGTTCGATTACATCGTCTGCGACTCCCCGGCAGGGATCGAGGCGGGCGCGCTGATGGCGCTCTATTTTGCCGACGAGGCGATCGTCACCACCAACCCGGAAGTCTCTTCCGTGCGTGACTCCGACCGCATCCTTGGCATCCTGGCCTCCAAGTCCCGTCGCGCCGAGCGTGGCGAAGACCCCATCAAGGAGCACCTGCTGCTGACCCGCTACTGCCCGACCCGCGTCAACCGCGGCGACATGCTGAGCGTGCAGGATGTGCAGGAGATCCTGGCCATCCCGTTGCTCGGGGTGATCCCGGAGTCCCAGGCGGTGCTGCGCGCCTCCAACTCCGGCGAACCGGTTATTCTGGACAAGGAGTCCGATGCCGGTCAGGCCTACGAAGATGCGGTGTCCCGCCTGCTGGGCGATGCCAAGGAATTTCGTTTTCTGGAAGAAGAGAAGAAGGGCTTCTTTAGCCGACTGTTCGGGAGTTAAACATGTCATTATTGGATTATTTTCGTTCCAACAAGAAACAGAACACCGCACAACTGGCCAAAGAGCGGTTGCAGATCATTGTTGCTCACGAGCGTTCATCCAGAGGGGGGCCGGATTACCTGCCCCAGCTCAAGCAGGACATCCTCGATGTGATCCGCAAATACGTCAACATTGATCCGGAGAAGATAACCGTCCAACTGGATCAGAAGAGTGATGAGCTGTCGGTACTGGAGCTCAACATCACCTTCGCCGATGACAAGAAGGGATGAGCTGACGCCCTATGCGTGACCCCTTCCCCCAATGAAGACCGGATCCTGTCACTGGATCCGGTTTTTTATTGGCACAAAAACAGGTCACAGCGGTTCGCCTCATCTCGCCAAGGGGCCTGCCGACCGCTAGAATAGCGCCGCCCCGCAGGCAGTGATCTGCGCTGGCACCTTTTTCTCTTTTCTGGAACAGACCGCTTATGTCTATGAATGACGAAATGCACAGCGTCGAGGAACTGCTCGATACCGCCCTCGAACTCTTTATGGAGCTGGCCTCTGACAACCTGCCGGAGCAGGAGATCGCCCGCTTCAATCAGGAGTTCAACGATCGCGGCCTGCTGGCCGAAACCGACCCGGCCGATGACTGGGAAGCGGACGTGGGTTTTGCCGTGAGCGATACCGACTATGCCGAGATCTGGGTAGGCCTTGGCAATGAAGAACAAGAGTATGAGCACCTGTTTGCCCGCATGCTGCTCTCCCGCCGTGTTGACGAGAAGTTCTGCCACATCGAATGGCTGCCCCAATAATTCCGGATCCCGATGATCCCAGCCACTATCAGTGGGAGTCTGACCCTGACTCTGTGGCCCCTGAGCGTCCATCTGCATCGCTTGGGCGCCGGGTGTTGAGGTGGGCAGGCAAGATCGCGCTGGCCGGGCTGCTCTGCTCGGTCGGCTCGGTCGCCTTGCTGCGTTTTATCGATCCGCCGATGTGGAGCTGGCGTATCGAGCGGGCCCTCTTTCCGCCCGCCAAGATCACCCAGGTACGCCATGAATGGGTAGATCTGGAGTCCATCTCCAAAGAGCTGCAACTGGCGGTGATCGCCGCCGAGGATCAGCGCTTTGCCGATCACAACGGCTTTGACATGGATGCCATCAACGCCGCACTCAAGCACAACCAGCACAGCGAACGGGTGCGCGGTGCCAGCACCCTCAGCCAGCAGACCGCCAAGAACCTCTTTATGTGGAGTGATCGCAGCTTCCTGCGCAAGGGGCTGGAGGCCTGGTTTACCCTGCTGATGGAGCTGGGTTGGGACAAGGCCCGCATTCTCGAGGTCTATCTCAATATCGTGGAGTTCGGCCCCGGCATCTATGGCGCCGAAGCCGCGGCCCGTACCTACTTTGGCAAACCGGCCAGCCGCTTGACCCGCTACGAGTCATCCCTGCTGGCCGCTGCCCTGCCCAATCCGTGGCGCTATCGGGTCAAGCCCCCTTCACCCTATGTGCAGAAGCGCTCGGTCTGGATCCGCCGCCAGATGGGGCAACTGGGCCAAATCACCCTCAATCGGGTGCATCAGGCCGACTGATCCTCAGGGCTCATCGGGTTTCTCCGGTGGGCCCAGATGACCGCCCACCGTCTCGCGGTGGAGTGGCAGATAGTGCCACCACCAGGCCTCGCGCCGTCGCTTGATCTGTTGCCGCCGTCCCCGCTGCTTCATCCCCTTACTCCCTGCCAGATGATCCGCGCCTTAACCATACTCCCCCAACGGCAACTTGGACAGGCCAGCCACGCCCGGCGCACTGGTCTGGCCGCCACAGCCAATAATTGTTACAGTAGCGAACCTCGATGTATCTGGAGTGATTTCATGGAACAGCGTACCCCGGATCAGCTGGTCGAATGGGCCTATGATCAGTTTCTTGAGCAGGCCGCCGATATGCTGGCCCCCGAACAAATAGTCGACATCACCCTGGAGTTTGAGCAGCGTGGCGCCGTGGAGGCGACGCTGCCCAATGCCGACTGGTCGACCGAGCTGGGTGAGCCGGTCGATATGGAGCGCTGGGTCGAAGTGTGGGTCGGTTTGCTGGATCATCAGGATGAGTTTGAGGTGATCTTCGCCACCTTCCTGCTGCCCCGTCTGCTGACCGAAGATCAAGTGCATGTGCGCTGGCATCGCCAGCAGCAGGCATAAAAAAGGCGCCATCGGCGCCTTTCTTGTTTCTGTGCACTCTTATTGCTGTTCTCTGCTAATCCTGCGCCGCGATGGCCTTGGCCAGACAGCGGCGGCACCAGCAAGCGCTGGCCTCCTGCATCGGCAGTACCGGTAACTGGCTGCACCAGCACTGGGCGATGGTCTGACCGGCAGAGACGGCGCAATAGGCCGGTTCGCCACAACCCGGACAGCGGTGGGTGCTTTTCGAGCCATTCAGCTCGGCCATCACCGCCAGCTGGGCCTTGCTATCCATCGCCGACCAGTGGCCGATCTCGGTCAGGGTGCGGCCACAACCAAGGCAAAGCCCATCTTTCGCCTTGCAGAGGCCAACACAGGGGCTCGGCATCTTATTCGCTATCCACTGCCGAGTCGGTCTCTGTGGCCACCAGAGTGATGGCGTTATCTTCGATGACAATCTTGCCCTGCTTGTAGAGGCCGCCGATCGCCTTCTTGAAGGTGCCCTTGCTCATGCTGAACAGCTTGTAGATGAGCTCGGGTTCGCTCTTGTCACCCACCGCCAGACTGCCGCCCTGCTTTTTCATCCGGCTCAGAATGCGCTCACCAGCGTCATCAACCCGCGCCAGACCCGGCTTTTGCAGGGTCAGATCCAGCTTGCCATCTTCGCGAACCTGCTTGACCCAGGCGGTTTGCGGCCGACCGGTCATCACTCGGCCAAACACTTCGTTCTTGAACAGCATGCCGGGATACTGACCGTTGACGATCACCTTGATGCCAAGGGGCGAGTGCTCACCCGGCAGCGCGGTCACTTCGTCACCAACCTTGAAGTTGCTGCCGGCCGGGGTCAGGAAACGCTCGATGCGGCTGGTGCCGACCATGCGCCCTTCGTTATCCAGTTGCAGACGTACCAGATAAACGTGGCCCACCTGCATCGGCTTGTTCTGCTCGCGGCTGGGCACAAACAGATCCTTTTTCATGCCCCAGTCGAGGAAAGCACCAATCTTGTTGGCATTGACCACTTTCAGACCGGCAAATTCGTCCACCATGGCAAATGGCTTGTCGGTGGTGATCACCGGCTCGCAATCGGCATCCAGATAGAGGAAGACCTGCACGCTATCCCCCTCTTTCACCCCTTCCGGCAGTTGACGCTTGGGCAGCAGCAGTTCACCGTACTCATCGGCCGCAAGCCAGGCGCCACGGTCTTCGAGTTCAACAACGGTGAGGGTGTTCATCTTGCCAATCTGTATCATGGTGCTCTCTTTTTTCATTACCCGGATGGGCCAACTGAACATGGCCCCTATGGGCGCGCATGTTACCTCAAGAGCAGTGATCCGGCCTAGTCCCCAAGCCACCACTGGCCGCTCTTTCGCCCTTATCTTATCCGCCAATGGTGATTAAATCGCCAAACAGGCGGCCATTTGCTGCAAATAACCCCACTTTTAGGTAGACTTCGCGGCTGTTCAAATCCAGAGGAACTGTCGATGAACCCATCCACTCGTACCCGCCATCTTAATCAATGGATCCAGAGCCACAGCGATCAGGACATGACCTACCCGGCCCTGCACGGTTTTCTCTGTGCTCGTCTGGTGGGGCCGGAAAGTCCTGACTGGCAACGCCCGCTGGCTGGTCTGCTGGAACAGGATGCCGAGTTGGATGAAAAAAGCGCAGAAGCCCTCAACCACCTGATCGCCGAGCTGGAATCCCAAGCCGACGACGCCCAGCTGGCCCTGCCGAGCCAGTGCCGCCTGCCCAGCGATAACCCCGAGCAGGTGTTCGAACAGAGCCACCCCCTCGGTCAATGGTGTTATGGCTTCAGCATGGGTTTTGCCACCTGGCCCAAGCCGAAGGATTTGAACGACCCGACCACCCAGTACCGCTTCAGTCTGGCCGCCGAGCTGAGCCTGTTTCGCGACAAGCAGATGGCCCAGATGCTCTATAGCGCAGCCGCCAGCGAACTCCCCTTTGTCGAGTTCTGCAAACGACAGCGCCAGAATATGAAAACCGCCCTCAACCAGTTGCTCAACCTCGACCAGTATCAGGCCGCCCCCAGCGCTGATGTGGCCCTCAATGGCGAACAGGCCCAACAGTGGCAGACCTGGTTCGAGCTGGCCGACAGCTGCCGCGATCATCAGGCCCGTCTCGGCTGGTTCAAGAAGATCATCGCTGATGCCACTCCGCTCTTTGATGAAGCCTTCTGGCAGCAAATCGCCGGTCACGGCTGGAGTGCCCCCGAGCTGCGCCCCCTGCTGGCCGCCAGAGCCGGCCGCGCCGACTGCCTGTTGCGCCTTGGCAAGCTGGGTGAGGCCAAAGCGGAGTATCTGGCGCTGCTGACAATCTGCATGGCCGATGAGCTGGGTTGCCGCTACAACCTCTCCACCCTCTATGCACTGCAAGGGGATTGGCAGGCGTTGGCCGCCCTGCTGGTGCGCTTCGATGAAGCCTCCAGCTGGTTGCTCTATAACAAGGCACTGATGGTCTTTGCTACCGAGGGTGCCGAGGCAGCCAAGCCCCATCTGCTGGTCGCCATCGAGGCCAATCCGCACATTCCGGCCTGCCTGCTGGGTCAGCGCAAGCTGCCCAAACAGGAGCCACAAAGCTGGCAAGCGGGCAGCCGCGACGAGGCCGCGCTCTACGCCATCCACACTCGCGAGGCCTGGCTCAAGCAGAGCGCCCTCATCTGGTTGCGTAAAGGCTGAACAGCGTTGGCTTAAAATCCCGTCGGTCAGACCCGGTTTTTCCTTGAGGGCGTGCGCCACCGCACATTTCATCGCAACCGGGTCAGACAAATCAGCTTGAGTTTCGTATCATCAATGTCAAAGTATCAAAAGAAACTGCATCTGATGCAGCCGTCACAGCAGGGTGTAATATGTCAAAAATCATAGCGTTACTCGCTCACTACCCGCCCTATCAGTTGGTACATGCCGCCGAGATGCTACGGGATACCTTCGAACAGTTTTATGAACAGCGTTACCAGCTGACCGTGCCGCAATGGCGCCTGATGATGGTGCTCGGCCCCAACTACCCCATCAGCCAGAAAGAGCTGGTCGAGGCGAGCGGCATGGACAAGGTGCGCATCTCCCGTGAGATCCGCCGTCTGGTCGAAAAAGGGATCATCTTTACCGAGAGCAGCGAGCAGGACAAACGCATCAGCCTGGTCTCCCTCACCAATGCCGGGCTCGCCCTCTTCCTGCAGCTCAAGAGTGAAGCGGGCAGCTGGCAACATACCCTGACCGACTATCTGCCTAGCGAATCCCGCGAGGCGATCCGCCAGCATCTGCACAGTGTCAGCGCCGCCATCGAGCAGCTGCAATCACTGGATCGGGAGAAATAATCATGGATTTGAAAAAGTTCGCCACCATGGATATCAACATGCTGCTGAGCGTCGTCAATATGCAGCTGCGTGATCGCTATGACGATCTGGATGATCTCTGCAAAGCGCAGGAGATCGATCAGGCGGCACTGGAAGCGCGGCTCGCCAGCGGCGATTTTCACTACCAGCCAGCGCAGAAACAGTTCAGATAAAGAGAGCTAGCGGGATCGGGATCACAGCGCCAGTGATGGCGCTGGCTCTGCGGTAAAAACCTGATATGGTCTGAAGAGCCCCAACAGGGTGATGCACGGATACATCACCCTGTCACAAGAGGGCATTAAAATCGTTTCAGGTGAGCAAACCAAGGATGACCCCATGATATTGATGACCCGACAGAGCCTGTTGATCACGCTCTGTACCCTGTTGATGATCAGCCTCTTCACGCCCCACATGCCGCAAAGTACCGAACAGTGGCTGACCACCCTCTTGCTTGGCCTGCTGGTCGCGGTGGCATTGCTGCTGGTGCGTGGTTGTCGCCGCTTTATGATGGAGTAGTGACTCCGCCGGAACGTCTATACCGACCGCTTGCCACGATACTCTCTGTAGCAGCAACGTCTGTCGCAATCATATCTAACCAAAAAACAAACGCAGCCTGATGGCTGCGTTCTTGTATCTCGCGGGGCAACCCCTTGAAGAGATAACCCCTGACGGGATAGATAGCCCTTATAGAGAGAGCCCTTAGATAGCCAGAGCCTCAAGCTGCGCTTTGGCCGCTTCCATCCCCTTGCTCTGGGCATCCGGACCCATCCCCATCCCTTCGGCGTAGATGAAATCCACCTCTTTGATACCGATGAAACCGAGCACGGTACGCATGTAGGGGGTCACCAGATCGGTGGCGCTGCCGACGTGCATGCCGCCGCGGGGGCTGATCACCAGCGCACGGGTATTTTCAACCATACCCACCGGACCGGTCTCGGTGTAGCGGAAGGTGACGCCAGCGCGAGCCACCAGATCGATCCAGTTTTTCAGCTGGGTCGGGATGTTGAAGTTGTACATGGGGGCCGCAATCACCACCAGATCGCTCGCTTTGAGTTCGGCGATCAGCTCGTCGGACTGGGCGATCACCGCCAACTGACGCTCGCTCAGGTTATCACCACCGCGCAGGCCGGAGGCGAGCTCGCCATCCAGCACCGGCAGGTTGAGTGCTGCCAGATCACGCACGGTGACGACATCATCCTGATGGTCAGCCAGGAAGCCGTCGATCAGGGCGTTGGATTGGGAATATTGACCCAGGATGCTGGATTTGAGTACGAGGATATTGGCCATGGTGAAACTCCATTTGGTTGTCGGTTGAACAGCGTTGCTGTCGATGGAGGTCACTCTAAACATTGTGCTTATTTGCTGATAGCGAAAATAGATGCTCAACTTATTCAAATTTTTTGATGAAAGGCCACTTCCTCGCCAGCCAACCCTGCGGCCGCGCTTCAACCCTTGGCAGAACAAACGATTGCCGTTATGATCCGCCGCACTTTTTTCCAGCGACCCGGATCCCATGATACCCTCGCGCAGGCACTCTCCTTTGGCCGGTGCAGTCTGGATGATGGTGGCTGGACTCTGCTTCGCCGCCGTCAACAGCCTGAGCCAGTATGTTAGCTTCAAACTCGGCCTTGCCTCTACTCAGGTCGCCTTTCATCAATACCTGATCGCCCTGATCTGCCTGCTGCCCTGGCTGGTTCGTCACGGCCTGCGCCAATCCCTGATGACCAATCAGTTCCGGTTGCATCTGTTGCGGGTATTGCTGGCGGTGATCGGCATCCAGCTCTGGCTCTGGGCACTGGCGTACCCCGTCCCCATCTGGCAGGGGATCGCCCTGCTGATGACCTCGCCGCTGTTTGCCACCCTGGGCTCCGCCCTGCTGCTCAAGGAGCAGGTGAGCCGCACCCGCATTCTGGCCACCCTGGCGGGCTTTGCCGGCGCCATGCTGATCCTCGCCCCCTGGACTGACGAATTCAACTGGGCCTCCCTGCTGCCGGTGGCGGCGGCGCTGTTCTGGGCAGGTTACTCCCTGATGGTGCGCTATCAGGCAGCCAACGAATCATCCCACACCATAGTGGTGTATCTGCTTATTTTCAGTACCCCGTTCAACGCCATGCTGGCGCTGCCAGAGTGGCAGTGGCCCACCGAGCCACAATGGCTGCTGCTGGCGGCAGCGGGCATTCTGTCGGCACTCGCGCACATGTCCATCGCTCGCGCCTACAGCGTGGCGGAGGCCTCCTTCGTGCAGCCTTTCGATTTTGCCAAGCTGCCGATGAACGTGCTGGCAGGCTGGCTGGTATTTGGCTGGGCGCCCCCCGGCCGTCTGTGGCTTGGCGCCGCCATCATCATTGGCGCCATTACCTTGCTGACCCATCTGGAGCAGCGCGCTCACAAACCCTTTTCCTGAGGTACGCCATGCGTGCCTCTTTTTTTGTCCGCTATTCGTGCGATAGCGATCATCAACAATGACCATCGACATCAGGAGAGATCGTATGTTTGGAACCGCAACCCGCCCCGGCGCCACCCGTGCCCTGCTGCTGGGCTCCGGCGAACTTGGCAAGGAGGTCGCCATCGAGTTGCAACGCTTCGGGATCGAAGTGATCGCCGCCGACCGCTATGCCAACGCCCCCGCCATGCAGGTGGCTCACGCAGCCCACGTGCTGGATATGCTCGATGGCAACGCCCTGCGTACCTTGGTCGCCGAGATCAAACCCGACCTCATCATCCCCGAGATCGAGGCCATCGCCACCGATACGCTGGCAGCCCTTGAGCAGGAGGGGGTCAAGGTAGTGCCCAACGCCCGCGCTACCCAGCTCACCATGAACCGGGAAGGGATCCGCCGTCTCGCCGCCGAGACCCTGGGCCTGCCCACCTCTCCCTACCGCTTTGCCCAGAGCAAGGAGGAGTTTGTCGCCGCCGTCGAGACCATCGGCCTGCCCTGCGTGGTGAAGCCGGTGATGAGCTCATCCGGCAAGGGACAGAGCGTGCTGCGCGATCTCGCCAAGCTGGATGAGAGCTGGACCTACGCCCAGGAGGGTGGCCGCGCCGGTCGTGGCAAGGTGATCGTCGAGGGCTTCGTTCCCTTCGAGTACGAGATCACCCTGCTCACGGTACGCGCCGTCGATGGCATTCACTTCTGCGAGCCGATCGGCCACCGTCAGGAAGATGGCGACTACCGCGAATCCTGGCAGCCGCAGGTGATGAGCGAGCTGGCGCTGGCCCGCTCCAAAGAGGTAGCGGCCAAGGTGGTCGAGGCCCTCGGTGGTTACGGCCTGTTCGGAGTCGAGCTCTTTATAAAAGGCGATGAAGTGTGGTTCAGCGAAGTCTCGCCGCGCCCCCACGATACCGGCATGGTGACCCTGATCTCTCAGGATCTCTCCGAGTTCGCCCTGCACGTGCGCGCCATTCTGGGGCTGCCGGTCGGCACCATCACCCAGTACGGGCCGAGCGCCTCTGCCGTGGTACTGCGCGAAGGGTACAGCCAGGATATCCACTATCAGGGGATTGGTGAGGCGTTGGCGCTGGTGCCGGGTGCCCAACTGCGGCTGTTTGGCAAACCGGAGATCGCCGGTCGCCGCCGTCTTGGCGTGGCACTGGCCCGCGCAGAGGATTGCCAGGATGCGGTGGAAAAAGCCAAAGCCGTGGCCGCCAAGGTCGAGGTGCTGTTCTAAGGGCTTTTTTGCCACAGCAAAACAAACGTTTGCCGATGTGATCGGGCGCAAGGGGCATGGCAATGCCCCTTTTGCATTTCCCCGTCAGGCTTATAATCCCCTCTTCAAATTTGTCAGGAGTACAAGATGTTAGCTGCCGTGATCTTCGATATGGATGGTGTTCTGATCGACTCGGAACCCTTTTGGCAACGGGCCCAAATCGCCGTTTTCTCCGAACTGGGTCACCCCCACACCGTCGAGGATTGTGAGTCGACCATCGGCGTGCGCATCGATCAGCTGGTTGCCCACTGGTATCGCCTGCGCCCGTGGAGCGGCCCGACTCAGGAAGAGGTAGTGCAGCGCATTCTGGATCGGGTCAACGCCCTGATCCTCTCCGAAGGTCAGGCCAAAGCCGGTGTGCTGGAGGCGCTCGACCTTATCGAAGCCCGCGGCCTGAAAGTGGGTCTGGCCACCTCCTCCCCCTTTGCGATGGTAGAAGCGGTGCTCGGCAAACTCGGCATTCGCGATCGCTTTATGGCGGTGCACTCCGCAGAGGTGGAGCGTTTCGGCAAACCGCACCCGGATGTCTATATCCACGCCGCCGAGAAACTGGGGGTAGAGCCGGTTCATTGTCTGGCCATCGAAGACAGCTTTACCGGCCTGCTGGCGGCCAAGGCGGCCTCCATGACCGCGCTGATCGTGCCGGATCCCGCTTTAGTGGGTGACCCACGCTTGGCCATCGCCAACTACCAGCTCGGCTCGCTGGCCGAGCTCAATGCCGACATGTTGGCCAGCTGGGTCAAGTAACGCCTATCGGCGCCTTGCTGCGCTCGCGTTCTCATATCCGCAGGGGGCTCCTGCCCCCTGTGATTGCCAAACAACCGTTGGCAATTCCCCTCTTTTCACCCGTCATTCACAACCAGATTGTTCCTCTCGCACACGACCTGTCCAACCGGTTGCACCTTGCCATCCCTCAGGCTTGATCTCTGTCATAAACGTGCGTTTGCTCGCGGTTAACCCCCTGCAGCCCGACTAGAATCAGGGTAGATAGGCGGCCTCAGGGCCCGAGGAGGTTATCATGATCGAGTACACCAGCAAGCGCATCGTCTGCCCTCACTGTGGCCACCATACCCGGGTCGAGCTGGATGCCAGCCAGGGTGATCAGGAGTTTTACGAAGATTGCATGGCCTGTTGCAATCCGATCCACCTGCGTCTCCACCGCGACGAAGCCCGCGACTGTTTGCAGTTGTTTGTGGATGCGGATGACGAGCAACTATTTTGATTGCGAGTCACAAAAGGCCGAGCAGCTGTTTGGCCTGCAAGTCGCAAAGAGTTGAGCAGATGTTGTGACTGCGAGTCATAGAAAGTTGAGTGGATATTTTCACCACATGAATAACAAGGGCCTGCACACTGCAGGCTCTTGCTTATAAGGCGATTGAAACCGAGCCGTTTCCTTTCAGTGACCCCCGCGCGCCGCCAGTACCCGCTCCACCGTATCGACGATGGCCTGGGTCTGAGGATCGATCTCGATATTGGTCTGCCAGCCAGCCTTGACCCAACCCAGGTTGGTGCGGGCCAGGGTCTCAGGGATCAGGTGAACGCAAAACTCCCGCTCGCGCACCTCACCGATGGTCAGGCTGATGCCATCGATGCCGATATACCCCTTGGTCAGCACATATTTCATCAACTCGGGAGCGAGGCGATACCACACCTGACGGTTGTTGGGTGTATCGATCACCGAGGTGACCTCTGCCATACCGATGATGTGGCCAGACATGGCGTGACCGCCGATCTCGTCGCCAAAGCGGGCGGCCCGCTCCACATTGACCTTGTCCCCCACCTGCAACAGACCGAGGTTGGTGAGACGCAGGGTCTCCTGCATCAGATCGAAGCTGACCAGATCCCCTGCAATCCGGGTCACGGTGAGACAGCAGCCGTTGTGAGCCACCGAGGCACCCAGGGCCAATCCCTCGCCCCACTCCCGGCTGGGCATGCGGATCACATGGGTACGGAAGTTGGGTTGCTCTTCGATGGCCACCAGTTCGGCGGTCCCCTGCACTATGCCAGTGAACATCTCTCGTCTCCTGCTACTGCAAAAAGGGCAGGTTAACCTCGGGCAGAGGGTGAGACAAGGGTACAGGCTGACAAGCTTGCGCCCGATCGCTATAGTGACGCCGTTCACATCCGGGTAAACAAGGAAAAAGAAATGCAGGTATATCAATGTTGTGAAGCGATCCGTATCGCCTATAACCAGATTGGCTCCGGCGAGCAGGGCTATGTGCCAAACGCCATCGCCGCCACTATCCGCGCCCTCAATGCGGTCGCCGCCGATGAACGGGTGCCCGCCGAACTGCGCGAGCAGGCTGCCTATGCCGCTGCCAACCTGCTGATCAGCGATCACGAAGACGCCTGATCCCGCTGCCGGGGTGGCAACTATTTCGTCCTGGCTGAATTTCAGGCTAGAATGCCTCCCCCACCCTTTGCACTTTCGTCCGAAAGTGCAAAGGCTCTTCCCGATTTCCGCTCTTTTTTACTCTTATCTGATCCACTCGGAGGTGTCAGTGCAACGTTATTGGTCCGAGGCGAAGCAGCTCGTCCGTCTAGCCAGCCCCATTCTGGTCGCCCAGGTGGCCCAGGTCGCCATGAACTTCGTCGATACCGTGATGGCGGGACAGGTGAGTGCGGTCGATCTGGCTGCCGTGTCGGTGGCGTCCAGCTTCTGGCTACCGGTGATCCTGCTGGTGCAGGGGATCATCATGGCGCTCACCCCCATCGTCTCCCAGCTCAATGGTGCCCGTAAACGGGATCAAATCCGCCCGGCCGTCCATCAGGGCTTCTGGCTGGCGCTCATCGTCACCCCGCTGGCGATGATTGCGCTCTATTACAGCCCGCTGGCGTTGCAGTTCATGGATGTGGAACCGGTGATGGCTGCCAAGACCACTGGCTATCTGCATGCCATCCTGTGGGGCCTGCCCGCTTTCGTGCTGTTCCAGGTGCTGCGCAACTTCAGTGAGGGGCTCTCCCACACCATGCCCACCATGGTGATCGGCTTTGTCGGGCTGGCGGTCAATATTCCCGCCAACTACATCTTCATTCACGGCCACTTCGGCATGCCGAAACTGGGCGGGGTGGGCTGTGGCGTCGCTACCGCCATCGTGCTGTGGGCCATGCTGCTGGCGATGATCCTCTATGTGAAGCTCTCCCGTCACTTCACCGAGATCCGGCTTTTCTCCCAGCTGGCTCGCCCCAACGGCAGCCGGATCTGGCGACTGTTTCGCTTGGGCTTCCCCATCGCCATGGCGATCTTCTGCGAAGTGACCCTGTTTACCGTGGTAGCCCTGATGCTGGCCCCCTTCGGCGCTGAAACGGTGGCGAGCCACCAGATTGCACTCAACTTCTCCAGCCTGGTCTTTATGCTACCCCTCTCCATCGGGGTGGGTGTCACCATCCGGGTCGGCCACAGCATCGGTGAAGGGCAACCCCATCACGCCCGGGTGGCTGCTCGCACCGGCTTGATGCTGGGGATGGCCATTGCCGCTGCCACTGCCGCCATGACGGTGCTGCTGCGCGAGCAGATCGCCTCCATCTATACCGATGATCAGCAGGTGATCGTCCTGGCGGCCATTTTGCTGTTCTTCGCCGCAATCTATCAGATCTCCGACTCGGTGCAGGTGGTCGCGGCCGCCGCACTGCGCGGTTACAAGGATACCCAGGCGATCTTCTACGTCACCATCGTCGCCTACTGGGGGCTGGGGCTGCCCACCGGCATGATCCTGGGTCTGACCGACTGGCTGGTGCCTCGGATGGGGCCGCAGGGTTTCTGGATCGGCTTTATCGTCGGCCTCACCAGCGCGGCCCTGATGCTGGGGGCGAGATTGCGCTATATCTACGGCCGTTTTGCCACTCCGGAAGCCTGCACGACCCTGTCACGATCTCAGTAACAGGGCTTGGCAAGCGACAACTCGCCTGCAAAATCAACAGGCTGCGCAAGAACTGGGCAAACAGTCTCCTTTGTGCATATGGCCTGTTGACAGCCTTGGGGGGCATGGGTAGTATGCCGACCACGTCAGCAGCGCTGGCGTAGTGAAGTAAGAGAAAGTGGGTTTATAGCTCAGTTGGTTAGAGCACTACCTTGACATGGTAGGGGTCGTTGGTTCGAATCCAATTAAACCCACCACTTTTTCTGTGATGCGTCCTTAGCTCAGCTGGTTAGAGCACCACCTTGACATGGTGGGGGTCGGTGGTTCGAATCCACTAGGACGCACCATTACAGAACACTGATTATGCGTCCTTAGCTCAGCTGGTTAGAGCATCACCTTGACATGGTGGGGGTCGGTGGTTCGAATCCACTAGGACGCACCATTCAGTTTGAAAGAAATGCAGATGTGGGTTTATAGCTCAGTTGGTTAGAGCACTACCTTGACATGGTAGGGGTCGTTGGTTCGAATCCAATTAAACCCACCACTTCTGAATAAAGAAATAAAAGTCGCATTGCGCACCCTGCGTCCTTAGCTCAGCTGGTTAGAGCATCACCTTGACATGGTGGGGGTCGGTGGTTCGAATCCACTAGGACGCACCAGATTAAAAAAGCCCGCTCATCGAGCGGGCTTTTTGCATTCTGCCATGCAGCCACTCCCCTGCCCCGCCAATCCGTTCAGCACAATTCGGCAATGACGCAGAGCCTTGTTCCCATAAAAAAACCCGTGCCATCCGATGAATGACACGGGCCGGATAAACGCCGCCAGCGCCTCAGCTCTGCACGGCAATCTCGTACTTCTTTATCTTGCGATAGAGGGTGGCAATCCCAATCCCCAGCGCCTGTGCGGCCAGTTTCTTGTTGCCAAGCCGCTGCAGGGTCTCTTCTATCATCTGTTTCTCCATGCTCTCAAGGCCGCTCTCACCCGGAACGGGTTCAGGCAGCTTCTCCGGCGTGGCGGCGAGCGGAGCGGTGGCAGGTACATTGAACGCCGCATCCAGATTGGTCACCGGGATCGACTGGGCCGCCACGCGATGGGGCTCCTGATTGCGGATGATGTTGGGGGGCAGCAGGCTGGCGTCAATCACCTCGCCCGCCTGGCTGACGTTGACCAGATATTCGATGAGGTTGCTGAGCTCACGGACGTTGCCCGGCCAGCGATACCCCTTGAGCAGCGCCATCACCTCGGGTGCCAGACCGGGATAGACAATGCCAATGCGGCTGGTGTGCAGGTTGAGGAAGTAGTGGGTCAGCAGCTCCACGTCCCCTTCCCGCTCCCGCAGCGGCGGCAGGTTGAGAGGGATGACGTTGATGCGGTAGTAGAGATCTTCACGAAACTTCCCCTCGGCGATGTATTGATCGAGATGCTGGTGAGTGGCGGCGATGATGCGAATATCCACCGGCACCGGTCGGCTGGCCCCGATGGGGGTCACCTCCCGCAGCTCCAGCACCCGCAGCAGCTTGGCCTGCATGGTAAGCGGCATGTCGCCAATCTCGTCGAGGAACAGGGTGCCCTGATGGGCCGCCTGGATCAGGCCCTGTTTGCCACCGCTGGAGGCACCGGTAAAGGAGCCCTTCACATAGCCAAACAGCTCGCTCTCCAGCAGTTGTTCGGGAATGGCGGCACAGTTGATGGCGATAAAGGGCTTGTCCTGCCGCGGACTCAGGCGATGGACAGCGCGTGCCACCACCTCTTTACCGGTGCCGCTCTCGCCACAAATCAGCACGCTGGAGGGACTCTGGGCGATGCGGTGCAGCAGCCGTTTGAGGGTGCGCATCGGCTTGCTCTCGCCGATCAGCTGATCGATCCGCACATCCGGATCCGGCTCCTGAACCTGACCAGAGTGGGACTGGTGAAACGCCATCAGAAAGAGCTGCTGGCCCTGCACATGGTGCAATTGACCGATGATCAGCTCCTGACGCCCCTCAAAGGTGATGATGTGCTGAAGATGACCACTCAGCCCCTGTTGGGAGAAGGTGAGCGGGCGGATCCCCACTTCGCGCCCCTGCAGCTGTTCCTGCTGGCAACCCAGATGATGGAGCGCCGCCTCGTTGGCGTAGAGCAGTTGACTCTTGTCATCGAGCAGCAGGCAGCCCTGATCCATGTTGGTCATCAGATTGAGGAACACCTTGTTGACCCCGTCCGACAGCCCGCGCGAATCGAGCAACTTGGCCACAAAGATGGTGGAGATGTGGCGCACATAGTCGCACACATCCTGCAGATTGTTGTTGAGGCGCGCCTGCTGCTCGTCGCTGAAAGCCACCAAACTGATCACGCCGATGCAGCGCTCGTCCACCATGATGGGCACCCCGAGGAAGGCGCGCTCACGGCAGCTCTCCTTGCAGGTACAACCGTCACACACCGGATCATCGCTGGTGTGGGTAACTATCTTCTCCCGCTGATTATCAATCACATAGCGCAGCAGACGGGAATCCCCCTCCAGCTGACGTCCGAAGAACTTGCCATAGGGCCCGGTGCCAGCTACCCGAACCATATCGGCATCCACAATCTCGACCTCAAGCTGCAGCACACTGGCCAGCATCTTGGCAAAGCGCAAGATGGTCGGCTGGATCTGCATCAACAGACACTGGTTGCTCACGGATCTCATCCATCATTCCTTTTTGTTCTTGTTATCCTCCCCCTAAAGGGAGTCATGCTGGCCAGATACTAAGGGATATCAGGGGGAACTACTTCGGGGGGGATCACGAAAAGGGAAAATGATCCGTATCCTCTGCGACTTCCGAGGCACAGATAAAATTCAATAAAAACATAAAGATGAAAACACATGCAGTAAGTTCAACCACTCGAATCAGCCAAGCCAGCTTATCTGCGGACTCCATCAACGGATCATGCTGAATGTGGGGAAACCAACCACTGATATGGTACGTGACTCACGCGCCGCGTACCTGTTTCAAGACTTGGCACTCATGGTCGAAATCCGCTTTATCTTGCGGCTGAATGTAACTTTGCCAGCGGGCAAACAGCTCGGCCGTCGGATAACGATGCAGACGAATACCGGTGCGATAGAGT
This sequence comes from Aeromonas sp. Lyrl_2, assembly GCF_051948815.1. NCBI lineage: Bacteria > Pseudomonadati > Pseudomonadota > Gammaproteobacteria > Aeromonadales > Aeromonadaceae > Aeromonas > Aeromonas sp. Lyrl_2. The sequence continues at coordinate 22,223 of NZ_JAYJLJ010000028.1, read as the reverse complement.
TTGGGAAAAAGTGGGTCTGGCTGGGATCTCACGACCAGACCGCGCAGCTTCTCGCCAGAGGGAATGGCAATCACCAGCTCATCCCCCTCTTTCAACCGTATGGCCCCAAGAATGCCGATGCCGCCGATGGCTATGTCGCGCACCACCACATAGGGCACCGGATTGAGCAACTCCAGAAACCAGTTGCGACGGCGACATTCTGCCTTGTAACCACCACCACTGAGGATAAAGCGGCGGTGTCTGCGCCAGTCATAACCGGTAGGCAATGCCGGGTCATAGCGCGATTTTGCCTGCCCCACAGGATCAGATTGCTCACTTGTGCCCATCCGGTTTCCCTCACTGGCATTGGTTAAACAGTGTCAGTCAGCTCTTTTTCAACTATAGCTGTCGCCGTTAGCCCTGGGGCTCAGGGCCGGATACGGGGACGACAGATGTATCACGGAGGCAATGATGGACAGAGATGGCATGGAAAAGCTTGCTGATCCTGATAGGCTAACTTTCCCCTGCAAGGATGAGATGCGAACGACTGTGACTCGGTTCGATCAAGCAATTGGCCAGTGAGTCGCACCGCCGCAGCGATGCAATCTGACTTAGCCAGGCAGATGAAGTGCCAGCCAGACCGCCAGCGGGATCACCAGCACAGAGAGGGCATTGCCGCCGAGCACGATACTGGCCACCTTGTCCGGCTGACAGTGATACTGCTCGCAGAGCATGTAATTCAAGACCGCAGGGGGCAAGGAAACCGACAACATCAACAGCGGGATCCACTCCGTCTTGAGGGGCAACAGCCAGATCGCCAGCAGCAGCGACAATCCCCCCGCCAGCAGATAGAGCAGGTTGCACTTGAGCGCGAGGCCAAGGTGATCGAGTTCTCCCTCCATCAGGCGAATACCCAGCGCAAAGAGCATCAGGGGCACCGAGATCTGGCCGAGCAGCGAGGCCGTGGTCACCACATATTCCGGCAGCGTAATGTGCAGGTTGGCCACCAGCAAACCGGCCAGCGCGGACCACAGCACAGGGCTGCGCAGCCACAGCCAGCGGGAGGTATTGGCCGAGAGGATAAACATACCGACCGAGAAGTGCAGCAGATTGGAGAGCACAAAAAGGATCACAATGGCCCCCAGTTGCTGCTCGCCGAATGCCAGCACCATCAAGGGGATACCAAGATTGCCGGTATTTCGGAACATGGCGGGCAAGGTCAGGGCTGCCCGCTCAATCCCTTTGAGTTTGAGCAGCGCGAGCAGTAGACCGGGTAACAGAATAACCAGCGCCCCCGCCGCAATCAGCGGCATATGCTCCGCCAGCGCCAGCGGATACTTGACCAGCGCGGAGAAGACCAGCGCCGGGGTAAACAGCTCGATATTGGCCCGATTGACGTAACCGAGCGCAGCCCCCGGTCGCAATCGCCCGTAGAGGGCGCCGAGCCCGACCACACCGAACACCGGAATGACGATATTGAGCAAGGCGCTGAACATGGGCGGCGTCCGTTACAGTTCGCGGGCCGGCTTGCCCATCAGCACCACCGGATCCAGCGTCACTTCCAGTGCGCCGTTACTGACCCAGAGCTGACCATCGGAGATAGTGCAGGTGAGTTGCATGGTGCGCTCGACCATGGCGGTGAGCGGCAGAGTCTGGCTGTCGGAGAGTTCGATGATGCTGAGGTTGTCATGCTGGCTCAGCTTGCCCTGGTTCTGCTTCCACCAGACGGCTGTACCACGACCGCCGTAGAGGTAGAGCACCACCTGACGGGCGCGGTTACAGGCCTTTTTCAGCCGTTTTTCATCGGGTTGGCCCAGCTCGATCCAGAGCTCTATTTCGTCCGAGTAGTTCTTGCACCAGAGCTCGGGTTCATCATCGGCGCTCAATCCCTTGGTGAACTCCAGTCGTTCAGCGGCGTGCCAGGCAAAGGCCGCCAGCCGGATCATCATCCGCTCATCGGTTTCGGAGGGGTGGCGTGCCAGCGTGAGGGAGAAGTCCTGATACAGATTGCGATCCATATCAGACAAACTGATCTGGGCCTTGAATACGGTTGCCTTGAGAGCCATAGAAAACCTTGAACACCTGATAAGAGAAGGGTGAGTGAGAAATACGGGCGCCAGTGTAATCAAAATCGGCGGCAGGTTCGACCATCCTGACCAAAGATTTCCCCTTCCCTGCCGGGATAAGTGCTTTAAAAAACACAAAAAACAAATGCCAGTCCGAAGACTGGCATTTGGCGGCATGGAGAAGCGACTCACTTCTCGGCGGACTGTACCCCGAACGCATTCAGCAGCATGCAACAGGTCACTGCCACCGCCACGAATCCGCTCAGAAAGATAAAAGGCATGGCCCCATATCCCAGTACTGTCCAGATGGTGTGTTCAAGAAGACTCATTGTTGTGTCCTTCATCCGGTGAAAGGTGTGTTCCTTCTGGCGGATATTGGCTCCGCTCTTGATGCCTCCATTTGACCTCAATCAGCGGTTGGGTCCTATGCCACCAAAGTGATAAATGCAGGGTTCATTTGCGCTGGATCAAGCTTTTTGGCCAAATATCCATGCAGTTCAAGCAATTACCACCGCCAATCAAGGATAGACACAAACACGGCAGAATAAAAAAACGCGCCGGATGGCGCGTTTCTTGGACAGCACAGGCAAGGGATCAGTTATCGCACAGATCGCTTGGCATGTCCTGACGCAGGCGGGTCCAGAGCTTGCCGGACTCGATACCGTACTGACGCACCGTCATGAACACGGCTTCGTGGTTCTTGGTCTCCGCCAGATTGAGCAGGGTCTTGTAGTAGGCATCTGCGGTCTCGCGGGCCTGCTTGTCGGAGAAGTAGTAGCTGCCGACTCTGCTATACAACCCTTTGAAACCGTTCAGGATCAGGGCGTAGATCGGATTGCCGGAAGCAAACGCCAGCTGGTGGTGCAGGCGATAATCGAACTCGGCATAAGCCTGAGCGTTGTTCTCGACCCCATCGGCGCCACGCAGGATCTCGGCGGCCTGCTCCGGATTGTGACGGATCGCCCCGCGGATAAAGATGGTGCAGATATGGGTACGGGCGGAGAGCAGCTGAGCTATCAGATCAGGTACCTTGTCCTGATCCAGACGGGCCAATGTCTCCAGAATATTGAGGCCGGAGGTTTCCCAGAAATTGTTCACCTTGGTCGGCTTGCCATGCTGTATGGTCAACCAGCCATCACGGGCCAGTCGCTGCAGCACTTCGCGCAAGGTAGTCCGCGTCACCCCGATCAACTCGGATAATTCACGCTCGGCGGGCAGAATAGATCCGGGAGGAAAGCGATTGTTCCAGATGGACTCGATGATGTATTCCTCGGCAAACCCAGCTGGGCTCTGCGCTTTTATAACCATGAATTGACTCTGTTGTAATGCGTAAAAAGGCTGACGAATGATATCAAAGCGATGATGGCTGGCAAGCATAAGGTCAGTCCTCTGCTCACATATGGCAAATATAGTGTTGGGAATATGTATCTAATCGCCACGAGGGAGCCAGCCAACCCCGACAAGGTGGTTATAAAACAGACAGATGGGCAGAGATCCATCGGCTATCATTTATAATCGTCACGCTTTTTGATTAAAATCACGAGGAATCAGACAGATAAAGGCCAACATCCGGAGGCACAGGTCGAATCATCCTTGACTGCATAGAAGCAGATCCTAACAACAAAGTTGAGACCCATTATCATGCCAATAAGCCTAGGGCAGGCATTCGCCAAGAACTTCTTGGGCAATGCACCACAGTGGTATAAAAGCGCCATCTTGCTATTTCTGGTGATCAATCCGATTGCCTTCCACCTTGATCCTTTCATTGCGGGCTGGTTACTGGTCGTTGAGTTTATCTTCACCCTGGCCATGGCCCTCAAATGCTACCCCCTGCAACCAGGTGGTCTGCTCGCGATCGAAGCCGTGTTGATCGGCATGACCTCCGCCGATCAGGTCAAACACGAGTTGGTCGCCAATATCGAAGTGCTGCTGTTGCTGGTGTTCATGGTGGCAGGCATCTATTTCATGAAGCAGCTGCTGCTCTATGTCTTCACCAAGCTGCTGATCGGCGTACGCTCCAAGATCCTGCTCTCCCTCTCCTTCTGTCTGGTGTCCGCCTTCCTGTCAGCCTTTCTCGATGCCCTGACCGTGATTGCCGTGGTGATCAGCGTCGCCACCGGCTTTTATGCCATTTATCATAAGGTCTCGTCCGGCAAGGAGTTTGGTCACAGCCATGACCATACCGATGATAAGGAAGTCGCCGAACTCAATCGCCAGGATCTCGATGATTTTCGTGCCTTCCTGCGCAGCCTGATGATGCATGCCGCCATCGGTACCGCGCTGGGTGGTGTCTGCACCCTGGTGGGCGAGCCGCAAAACCTCATCATCGGCGAGCAAGCCAGCTGGAACTTCGCCGAATTTGCCATTCGTATGTCCCCCGTCACCGTCCCCGTCTTTATCTGCGGTCTGCTGACCTGCGTGCTGGTGGAGCAGTTCCGCTGGTTTGGCTATGGTGCCCGCCTGCCGGACACGGTGCGCGCCATCATGGAGGAGTACAACCGCTACGAAGAGGCAAAACGCAGCCCGCAAGACAAGGCCAAGCTGATCGTTCAGGCATTGATTGCGGTCTGGCTGATCGTCGGTCTGGCCATGCACCTGGCAGCCGTTGGTCTGATTGGCCTCTCGGTCATCGTGCTGGCCACCTCCCTGACCGGGATCACCGAGGAGCACTCGCTGGGTAAAGCCTTCCAGGAGGCTCTCCCCTTCACCGCCCTGCTGGCAGTCTTCTTCAGCGTGGTCGCCGTCATCATCGATCAGCAGCTGTTCAAGCCGGTGATCCAGCTGGTACTGGCTGCCAAACCGGAGAACCAGCTGGCCCTCTTCTATCTGGCCAACGGGGTGCTCTCCATGGTCAGTGACAACGTCTTTGTCGGCACTGTCTACATCAATGAGGTGAAGACGGCCATGCTCAATGGTGCCATCGACCGCGCCCAGTTCGATCTGCTGGCGGTAGCCATCAACACAGGTACCAACCTGCCGTCGGTCGCCACTCCCAATGGTCAGGCCGCTTTCCTGTTTATGCTCACTTCGGCATTGGCGCCGCTGCTACGTCTCTCCTATGGCCGCATGGTCTGGATGGCGCTGCCCTACACCCTGGTGCTGGGGCTGATCGGCTTTTTCTCTGTCGAATTGCTGCTTGGTCCTGCCACCGAGTGGTTCTATCAGCATGGATGGCTGGTGATGGAGAGTGCGCTGCCAGCGGTACAGCCGGCGCTGCATTAATCCATTGAGATGGTTTCCGAGGGCCCTTTCAGGGCCCTTTTCTTTTCGGTTCCGCTCTGCTCTAATTCAGCCACTGTTTTTTCTGAGAGATCAATTAGATGATCGAGTTTCTCCGCCGTATTGCCGCCCATCGGCTGGCTTGGGGCCTGTTGGCAGCATCAGCCCTGTTCCTCGAGTTGTGCGCCCTCTTCTTCCAGCATGTGCTGGGCCTCTCACCGTGCGTGATGTGCGTTTACGAACGGTTGGCGACCCTGGGTGTGCTGGCCGCCGGTCTGCTCGGCATGGTGGCGCCGGATAAGTGGTATGTTCGCTGGAGCGCCATGCTGCTATGGGGCTACAGTGCCTTTCGTGGCTTCCAGCTGGCCCTCAAGCATGTGGACTATCAGGTCAACCCCTCCCCGTTCAACGTCTGCAGCCCGTTTGCCGACTTCCCGAGCTGGGCTCCGCTCGATCAGTGGCTCCCCTGGCTCTTTATGCCGGAAGGGGATTGTGCCCAGATAACCTGGCAGTTCTTCGGTTACTCCATGCCCCAGTGGCTTGTTGTCATCTTCGCCGCTTACCTGTTGGTCTTCACCGTGGTGGCCATCGGCAATCTGGTGAAAGGGCGCTGCTGCAACTGAGTGTCATGCCCGCGTGGAGATAAAAAGGGGGAGCCATAATGGCTCCCCCTTCTCGTTCTGGCTGACCGTATTTCTGGTTATGCCTTGGCTGTACTCATCTTGGCCTTGACCGCACCAATCACCATGGGCAACAGGGAGATACCGATGATGCCGAAGATCAGCAGGGTAAAGTTGTGACGCACCACCGGCAGATTGCCAAAGAAGTGGCCGGCATAGACGAAGGAGAGTACCCACAGCAGGCCGCCAACCAGGTTGAACGCCAGGAAGCGCGGATAGGTCATGGCCCCCATCCCTGCCACGAACGGCGCAAAGGTACGCACGATAGGCAGGAAGCGGGTGATGATGATGGTCTTGCCACCATGCTTGGCATAGAAGGCGTGGGTCTTCTCCAGATAATCCCGGCGGAAGATTTTGGAGTCCGGGTTGCGGAACAACTGCTCGCCGAAGAAATGGCCAATGGTGTAGTTGACCACGTTGCCCAGCACGGCAGCGATGATCAGCACGGCCGCCAGGGTATGGACGTCCAGCACGCTGCCCACGGTAAGCGCACCGGCGGCAAACAGCAGGGAGTCACCCGGCAGGAACGGCGTCACTACCAGCCCGGTTTCACAGAAGATGATGAGAAACAGGATGGCGTAAACCCAGACGCCATAGTTCTCGAACAGCTCTTTCAAATGCACATCAACGTGCAGGATAAAGTCGATTGCAAAGAGGATCAGATCCATTTTTTCCATACCCATAAAGTGAACGGCGTGGAGTCTACGCCAATGCCATCCGGGCGACAATCACCGGGCCAGCCTCTTTTTCATCCTGCAGTGCCCACCTTCAAATGAAACCGTTTTTCCGCTTCCTTCGAGGGTGAGGGCACAAAGAGAGATGCCGAGCATGGTCTTGAAAAGGTGAACTAGGGGGCCTGTTCCAGATCGCTGCGCACTGCGGGGGGCAGGCAACGCTCCCAGCCCCATAGCAACACCAGCAGCAGGGTCACATCATCGAACCACCCCAGCAAGGGCACCACGTCGGGGATAAGATCTACCGGACTGATGCCATAGAGCAGGATAAGGATCACCAGGCCCCTCGCCCACCATGGGGTACCGGGGTGGCGAAAGCCCTGATAGAGACGACGAAGTCGTTGCCAAATCAGCCAGCGTTTGCGGCTCATGATTCGATCAACTCGCCGCGCAGCCGCTGGATCTGATCCCGTAGTGCCGCCGCCTGTTCGAACTCCAGATCCCGGGCATGTTGGAACATCTGTTCCTCCATCCGCTTGATCTCTTTGGCAATCTCGCTGGCAGAGCGGGCATGGTACTCCCCTTGCGGCTCGGCCGCCTTGCGCATCCCCTTGCCAGGTTTGCCTGCCGTGCGACTGCCTCCCATGTCCATCACATCGCCAATGGATTTGTTGAGCCCTTTGGGGGTGATCCCATGCTTGAGGTTATGGGCATGCTGCAAGGCGCGGCGCCGCTCGGTCTCCTCAATGGCTACCTTCATCGAGTTGGTGATGGTATCGCCGTAGAGAATGACCTTTCCGTTGAGGTTACGCGCCGCCCGGCCGATGGTCTGGATCAGCGAGCGAGTGGAGCGCAGGAAGCCCTCTTTATCTGCATCCAGAATCGCGACCAGCGACACTTCCGGCATGTCGAGACCTTCCCGCAGCAGGTTGATGCCCACCAGCACATCGAACTTGCCAAGGCGCAGATCGCGAATGATCTCCACCCGCTCGACCGTATCGATATCGGAGTGGAGGTAGCGCACCTTGACGTCGTGCTCCGCCAGATACTCGGTCAAGTCTTCCGCCATCCGCTTGGTCAGGGTAGTAACCAGCACCCGCTCCTCGACGGCGACCCGCTTGCGGATCTCGGAAAGGAGATCGTCCACCTGAGTGGTCACAGGACGCACCTCGATCTCCGGATCGAGCAGGCCGGTAGGGCGCACCACCTGCTGCACCACATCGCCGCCGGACTTCTCCAGCTCGTAGGGGCCGGGAGTCGCCGAGACAAACACCGTCTGCGGCATCAGCGCTTCAAATTCGTCGAACTTGAGCGGCCGGTTGTCCAGCGCCGAGGGGAGCCGGAAGCCGTACTCCACCAGGGTCTCCTTGCGGGAGCGGTCCCCTTTGAACATGGCGCCGATCTGCGGCACCGTAACGTGGGACTCATCGATGATGAGCAGGCCGTCCCCCGGCAGGTAGTCAAACAGGGTGGGCGGCGGCTCCCCCGGCGCACGGCCGGAAAGGTAGCGGCTGTAGTTCTCTATGCCGGAGCAGTAACCCAGCTCCTGCATCATCTCCATGTCGAACTGGGTACGCTGGCTGATGCGCTGCTCTTCAACCAGCTTGTTGAGGGACAACAGCTGCTCGCGGCGGCTGCGCAGCTCCTCCTTGATGTGCTCGATAGCCCCCAGAATGGTCTCGCGCGGGGTAGCGTAGTGGGTCTTGGGGTAGATGGTATAGCGCACCACCGTCTGCTCGATGGCGCCGGTCAGGGGATCGAACTGGGAGAGGCGCTCCACCTCTTCATCAAAGAGTTCTACCCGCAGGGCCAGCTTGTCCGATTCGGCAGGGTAGATGTCGATCACTTCACCGCGCACCCGGAAGGTACCGCGTTGAAACGCCATGTCGTTACGGGTGTACTGCAGCTCGGCGAGACGGCGCAGGATATCCCGCTGGTTGATCACATCCCCCACTTTCAAGTGCAGCATCATGCTTAGATAAGCTTGGGGATCCCCCAGACCATAGATGGCCGACACCGAAGCAACGATCACCACGTCGCGCCGCTCCAGCAACGCCTTGGTGGCCGACAATCGCATCTGCTCGATGTGATCGTTGATCGAGGCATCCTTCTCAATAAAGGTGTCGGTGGTCGGCACATAGGCTTCGGGCTGGTAGTAGTCGTAGTAGGAGACGAAATACTCCACCGCGTTGTCGGGGAAGAACTCCTTCATCTCGCCATAGAGCTGGGCGGCCAGGGTCTTGTTGGGAGCCAGGATCATGGTCGGGCGGTTCAGGGTGGCGATGACGTTGGCCATGGTGAAGGTCTTGCCTGAACCGGTCACCCCGAGCAGGGTCTGGTGGGCCAGCCCCGACTCGATGCCATCCAGCAGTTGGGCAATCGCCGCGGGCTGATCCCCGGCGGGTTGAAACTGGCTGGCTAACTTGAACAATTTGCTCATGAACACTCCCGACACAAAACAGCAGAGGAGCAGTGTAACCGAGGGTTTGGCAGCGGTACACCCGTGCCATCATCCCGCGAATGGCTTGACCACCTCGGACACCTTCTGTATGATGCTCCTCCTTGCCTGATGTTCCCCCGTAGTTCAGTCGGTAGAACGGCGGACTGTTAATCCGTATGTCACTGGTTCAAGTCCAGTCGGGGGAGCCAATTCCTCACCATCTCGGTGCAAGTTATCCACTTTAGTGCCCTCCTCTGCCAATTTTAATGCACAAGATCCTTCTTGCTGCTGACGCTCCCTTTTGTTACCCGTCCCGGCTCGACAGAGTTTTCTCCTGCCGCATCTAACTATTTGATTTTTATACAAATATTTTTCTTCCGGTATTTTTTGAACAGCCCTTGCATCCCAGTGCTGGCGCGGCTTTCAGGGTGATGAACAAGTTTCATAAACAGGGTTATCCACAGATTCTGTGGGTAAGTGCAGCAAGCCCTGTCAGGACGCGGGATTGCCCTTGATGACCCCCGGCGAAGAGTCATTTTGCTGGCCAACCTGATTTTATGCTGTTTTTTTGCTCCCTCAGGAACAGCGGGGTGACAGGCTCTATTGGCACTTTTTAGAGGCATCTTTTTGCCAACCCATGCCCCATGGGCGAATGGGCGAATATCAAGCTGATTTGCCCCTCAGCCAAGCATGGCGGCCATCGGTTGAATCTGCTGAAACTGATCCCCGCCAAGCGGCTGAACAGCAGAATCTAAAATATCGGCCTGCGCCAGAGCACTTCGGTCGCGGGCAGCAGATTTCACTAATTGACAACGGCGGTTACAGCAAAAATTGCCAGATTTCATCCGCTTGTCTCCCTATCACGCCGCCGGTTCCACAAATAGCGTCCGATAACGTCCGATTAATCGCTCCCTTGCGCTTCTTTATTGGGGATAGATCCGGCACAATATCGGCCCCACTTTTTTCCTCGGTTATTCCGGGCATGACCATAGACTTTGTGACACTGCTACATCAAAGCGACTCCCTGCTGCTCTTCGTGGTGCTGGCTTTTGGCCTGCTGCTTGGCAAGGTACGGATTGGCAACTTTCAGATTGGCAACACCATAGGTGTGCTGTTTACCGCCCTGCTGTTTGGCCAGATGGGCTTCGAGTTCACCGCCACGACCGAGAACGTCGGCTTCATGCTCTTCATCTTCTGCGTGGGGATCGAAGCCGGGCCCCACTTCTTCAGCGTCTTCCTGCGCGATGGCATCCACTACATCACCCTAACTCTGGTGATCCTGCTGACCGCCCTCTTCCTGACGGTAGGGCTGGCCAAGTTCTTCAATCTGGGGCCCGGGATGGCGGCCGGCATTCTGGCGGGTTCCCTCACCTCGACCCCGGCGCTGGTGGGTGCCCAGGATGCCTTGCGCAGCGGTCTTCTCAACCTGCCCCATCAGACCGACATGCAGGCGGTGCTAGACAACATGGGCATCGGCTACGCCCTGACCTATCTGGTGGGTCTGGTAGGCCTGATGCTGGTGGTGCGCTACCTCCCCTCGCTGGCTCGCCTCGACCTCAATACCGAGGCACAAAAAATCGCCCGCGAGCGGGGTCTCTCCGACAGTGAGAGTCGCAAGACCTACCTGCCCATCATCCGCGCCTATCGGGTCGGCCCCGAGCTGGCAGCATGGATAGGTGGTCGTACCCTGCGAGAGACCGGTATCTATCCCCACACCGGCTGCTATGTAGAGCGGATCCGCCGCAACGGCATTCTGGCCAGTCCCGATGGCGATGCCGTCATTCAGGAAGGGGACGAGATCGCCCTGGTGGGCTATCCCGAGAGCCACGAGAAGCTGGACGTCAACTACCGCAACGGTAAAGAGGTGTTCGACCGCAACCTGCTTGACCTGCAGATCGTCACCGAAGAGATAGTGGTAAAGAATGACTCCGTGGTAGGCCGCCATCTGGTGGAGCTCAACCTCACCGAGAAAGGGTGCTTCCTCAACCGGGTAGTGCGCTCCCAGATCGAGATGCCGTTCGATCGCAACATCATGCTGCAAAAGGGCGACGTGTTGCAGATCAGCGGCGAGAAGCAGCGGGTCAAACTGCTGGCCAACAAGATCGGCTTTATCAGCATCCACAGCCAGACCACGGATCTGGTGGCCTTCACCACCTTCTTCGTACTCGGCCTGCTGATCGGCTCCGTTTCGCTGGTGTTCGGTCAGATCGAATTCGGTCTCGGCAACGCCGTCGGCCTGCTGCTGGCAGGCATTCTGATGGGTTACCTGCGGGCCAACCACCCGACGGTCGGCTATGTGCCCCCGGGCGCCCTGCGACTGGCCAAAGATCTTGGTTTGGCGGTCTTTATGGTGAGCACCGGTCTCAAGGCGGGTGGCGGCATTCTGGATCACCTGAGCGAAGTGGGTGCCGTGGTGCTCTTCTCCGGTATGCTGGTCACGACGCTGCCGGTGCTGGTCGGCTACCTGTTCGGGGTCTGGGTATTGAAGATGAACCCGGCCCTGCTGCTCGGTGCCATCACAGGTGCCCGAACCTGTGCCCCGGCGATGGATGTGGTCAACGAGGCAGCCAACAGCTCCATTCCGGCGCTCGGTTATGCCGGTACCTATGCGGTAGCCAACGTGATGCTGACCCTGGCGGGCTCCTTTATCATTGGCTTCTGGTTCTAGCAGCCATCACATTATCGCTAACAAAGAAGGGAGCCTAAGGCTCCCTTCTCGCTATCTACTCCACTAGAGAGATGTAGATCCGGTTCATTGGTGTGGCGTCACCTCCCCCACCATCTGCGCTGAAATCTGCCACTAACCCACTCTTCATGGCCTCTGCTCTGCTCTGCTCTGCTCTGCTCTGCTCTGCTCTGCTCTGCTCTGCTCTGCTCTGCTCTGCTCTGCTCTGCTCTGCTCTGCTCTGCTCTGCTCTGCTCTGCTCTGCAATGAGTGATGGCAGATCCCGAAGACAAAAAAAGCGCCCTGAGGCGCTTTTTTCACATCAATTGGATATCAGCCTTTGAACTTGCTGAACACCAGGGAGGCGTTGGTACCGCCAAAGCCGAAGCTGTTGGACATGACGGTATTGAGTTCGGCCACTTCATACTCGCGCACGATGGGCAGACCTTCAGCCTTCTCGTCCAGGGTCTCGATGTTGATGCTGGGGGCGATAAAGCCGTGTTCCATCATCAGCAGGGAGTAGACAGCCTCGTGCACGCCCGCAGCGCCCAGCGCATGGCCGGTCATCGCCTTGGTGGCAGAGATCTTGGGACCGTTGGCGCCAAACAGAGTCTGGATAGCTTCCAGCTCTTTGGTATCACCCACCGGAGTGGAGGTACCGTGGGTGTTGATGTAATCAACCTTGCCCACACCCTGCATCGCCATCTTCATGCAACGCACCGCGCCTTCACCGCTCGGGGCGACCATGTCATAGCCATCGGAGGTGGCACCATAACCGGTCAGCTCGGCATAGATGTGAGCACCACGAGCCAGCGCATGTTCCAGCTCTTCGATCACCAGAATGCCGCCGCCACCGGAGATAACGAAACCATCGCGGTTCGCATCATAGGTACGGGATGCTTTTTCCGGCGTGTCGTTGTACTTGGTGGAGAGGGCACCCATGGCGTCAAACTGGATGGTTGAGGACCAGTCCAGCTCTTCACCGCCACCGGCGAAGACCACATCCTGTTTGCCAAGCTGGATCAGCTCAAGTGCGTGACCGATGCAGTGCGCAGAGGTGGCGCAGGCGGAGCTGATGGAGTAGTTGACACCCTTGATCTGGAACGGGGTCGCGAGGCAAGCAGAGGTGGTGGAAGACATGGTGCGCGGCACCATGTAAGGGCCCACACGCTTGACCCCTTTCTCACGGGCGATGTCCACAGATTCCGAGGTGTTCTTGCCGGAGGCACCACCTGAACCGACCACCAGGCCGGTACGCTCGTTGGAGACCTGATCTTCCGCCAGACCGGCATCTTCAATGGCCTGCTGCATGGAGAGGTAGGCGTAGGCCGCAGCGTCGCCCATGAAACGCATGACTTTACGGTCGATCAGTTCAGACGGATCGAGTTTGATGTTACCCCAGACACGGCTGCGCAGGTTGTGCTGCTCGAACTGCTCGGAATAGGTGATGCCGGATTTACCTGCTTTCAGGGAGGCCAGCACTTCTTCCTTGTTGTTGCCGATACTGGAGATGACGCCGATACCGGTGATCACTGCTCTTCTCATTAATTCATCTCGTCTGGAAAAACTGGCGCCAAGTCTACCCGCTTTCGGCTGCCAAACTGGTCTGCTTTCACGTAGAATGCCCGCGATTTTGTGACGCGAGCCGAGGAAAACGTGAGTCAAACATCCTTACATCATGCCCGATTGGACTGGAATGAAGCGGGAACTCCTGTCTCCAGTGACTTCGGGGATGTGTACTTTTCCAATGATAACGGTCTAAGTGAAACCCGCTACGTCTTTTTGCAGCAAAACCGGCTACCTGCGCGATTTTCGCACCACGATAGTGACAGTTTCGTGATAGGTGAAACAGGTTTCGGCACAGGCCTTAACTTTCTGGCGACAATGCAAGCCTTCCTGGAACAGGCGCCTCAATCCGGCAACGGCTCCCGTCTGCACTTCATCAGTTTCGAGAAATACCCCCTGACCCAAGACGATCTGCGCAAGGCGCTGGCCGCCTGGCCTGAACTTGGCCACTTTAGTCAGGATCTTGTCACCCAGTGGCCGCTGCCGGTCTCCGGTTGCCATCGCCTGCATTTTGCGGGCGGGCGCATTCGCCTCGATCTCTGGTTTGGCGACATCAAGGATATGCTGCCGCAGGTGCCTCACCGGGCAGAGGGGCTAGTGGATGCCTGGTATCTGGATGGTTTCTCCCCGGCCAAGAACCCGGAGATGTGGACACAGGAGCTGTTTGATGGTCTCGCTCGCCTCGCCCGTCCCGATTGCTCCATCGCCACCTTTACCTGTGCTGGCTTTGTCCGTCGTGGCCTGATTGCCGCCGGTTTTGCCATGAAGAAGGTGAAGGGCCACGGTAGCAAGCGGGAGATGCTGGTGGGGGATCGCACCGACAAGCAGCCGCAGCAGACCATCGCCCCCTGGTATGCCCGTCCTGCCGGACGCACTGGCGAGGTGGTGATCATCGGCGGCGGCATCGCCTCGGCCATGACGGCGCTCTCTCTGGTGGAGCGGGGTCGCAAGGTGACGTTGCTGTGTGCAGATGGCGAACCGGCCACCGGCGCCTCCGGCAACCGCCAGGGCGCGCTCTATCCCCTGCTCAACGGCGAGCACGATGCCCTGTCACGCTTCTATTCGCTCGCCTTTGGCTATGCCCGCCAACGGCTGCTGGCGTTGGCCGAACGCCATCCCATCGCTTTCGAATTATGCGGAGTGACACAGCTCGGTTATGACGACAAATCGGCAGCCAAGTTGGCGAAAATGAGCCAGGGCCCCTTCCCGTCCGAACTGATGCATCCCCTCTCTACAGCAGAGGTAGAGCAGGTGGTTGGCCTGCCCTGTGGCCACAGCGGCGTCAGCTATCCGCTGGGAGGCTGGCTCTGTCCGGCCGATCTCACCCGAGCCGCCCTGAAAGAGGCGCAAGCCAGCGGCCTGCTTGAGGTGGTGTTCAACACCGAGGTGGTTGCCATTGCCGAGCAGACAGATGCTTGGCACATAGAGAGCCAGGACGGCCGCCACTGGCAGGCCCCCAATCTGGTTGTCGCTGCCGGTCACCAGTTGCCAGCACTGCTCCCCTTTACCGAGCTGCCCCTCTATCCGGTGCGCGGTCAGGTGAGCCATGTGCCGACCACGGCCAGCTTGCGTCAGCTCAAGACCGTGCTCTGCTACGATGGCTACCTCACGCCAATGCACAACGATCAACACTGCATCGGCGCCAGTTATGGCCGCAACCAGAGCAGCCTTGAGTTTCGAGCCGAGGAGCAAATCCAGAATCAGGTGCGGTTGCAAGCCTGCCTGCCGGAGCAAACCTGGCCCGCCGAAGTGTATGTGAGCGGCAACGAGGCGCGCGTAGGGGTGCGTTGCGCCAGTCGGGATCACCTTCCGGTGGTGGGGCCAGTGGCCAGATTGCAAGGTCTGGCGGATCACTATGCGCAGCTGCAGCATGATCAGCACAACGCCCAGCCACTCCCCCTTCACCCCGGCCTCTATGTGCTGGGGGCGCTCGGTTCGCGGGGCCTCTGCTCGGCGCCGCTCTGTGGTGAGCTGCTCGCCAGCGAGATCTGCGGCGATCCCCTGCCGCTGGCCGCCGATCTGCTGGAAGCGCTCCACCCTGCCCGTTACTGGGTACGCAAGCTGCTCAAGGGCAAAGCGCTGGTCTGAACCGGACTCTGCAAACAAATAGAATGGCCGCCCATCGGGCGGCCATTCTATTTATCAAATCGTGCGATGCTGGATATTGCGTCTTGAGATAGCGCTCACTTGGGCCAGTGCACCCCAAGCTGTTCGCCATAACCTGTCTGACGCTGGAATCCGTCGAGCCGTCCCTTGACCTTGTTCAGCTCGCCACTGCCTGCTGCCCACGCGGCATAGCGCAGCGCCTGACAATCTGCATGACCAGGTAATCCCGCAATGGCGCCACCCACCTGATTGGCCCCTTGCAGCACCATCTCCTTGAAGCGGGATTCGTAGTCAAACATGCTGGAGAGCAGCCGCCCCCAGCGCTGGCGGGCAGGATCGTTACTGTTCGCGCTCTGACGCCAGCGGGGCAGCAACACAGTGGCGTTGGTGGTCACCGTCACCCGGTTGAGCTGGCAACGACCCGGCAACTGCTCGGTATCCAGCTGCCAGTCCACCTGATAACTCGCCTTGCCGAGTACGGGCTTGCCATTCACCTTGGGAGCACTCTGGGCGATCGCCCGGGCAAGCTGCTCCGGACTGGTTGCATTGACCTCATAAAAACGGACATTGATGCGGGACTCTGGCACCACTTGCGGCCGGCTCGGCTGAGCCTGACTCATCAGGGGCAACAGCAACAACCCGACCCCCACTACTCCATAAACCTTGCTGACCATGCCAGACTACCTTCCTTGATTGCACGGGCGGAGTACCAACCTTGGTGAACCCCACCGCCACACAGATGACGGGTATAGCCTATGTGTGACGACGAGGCGGCGCAATACAATGATGCGCCCAGAAATCAGAGCACGCTCACAGGTTGCGTGAGCAGAGTATGGCACAAGGCCAAAACTGTATTTTTATTGAGCATGACGGCTGATGCGCTGCCAGTCGAGGTGATAGTTTTTCACATTGATGTCATGACCATCTATCTGAATAAAATGATCATTTTTAAGGCGGTTGGCAAAAAAGTCCTGATCTGCCCCCTCATTGAGCCACAGCTCGCAAAGTCCCCGTTTTCCCTCTTTGGCATAGAATCTCGGAGTAACCAGCAGCGCGACTCCATCTACCCGGATGGCATGACGGGCCAGGCAGTTTGCTTCCGTGGTTTTGGATGCCAGCGCGGCAAAACGGGGTCTGTTCCCCTCGGCAACCACCAGAACGCCGTAAGAGTGAGGAGCCATGAGACGCCGCATGGCGACCGCCTGATGAGGACCGGTTTGATGAAAACCGTCATTGGTTACCGCAAACACGCAAGTAGGTGAAAATAGCATCGCAAGCAGGAAAATAGAGCGTTTAATGCCTAAAAAACCACCAACCACCATATAAAAGCCTCAAAAGACAACCAAGGCTGGCAAGGGTAGGTAGCCAAACCCGCTGGGTAAAGTACCTTTACCTTTCTTTAATTCTGTTGATGGGGTTAAACGTTGATTTAGCTCACACAACATCCTGTTTCCAGTCGCCACTCTACCCCTATCGGAATAGACTCCCTCCACTCTCATCCAATCAGAAGGCAACATATGCTGGAACTCATCGTTGGCACCCTGGTCACCCTGGTGGTGGGCCGTGCCATTTTCAAAGGATACTCCGCGACCGGGGTGCTGCTGAGCGGCGGCTTGCTGCTGCTGGTCATCACCGCCATGATGGGCAAGCCGGTACTGCCGAGCAAGGTGGTCAGCACCGGTTATATCGCAACCGATATCTTCGAATACGTCCGCTTCCTGCTCAATGACCGTGGCGGTGGACTGGGGATGCTGATCATGGTGCTGTGCGGCTTCGCCGGCTACATGAGCCATATCGGCGCCAACACCATTCTGGTCAAGCTGGCCAGCAAACCGCTCGGCATCATCAAGTCCCCCTATATCCTGCTGGTGGCGGCCTATCTGGTGGCCTGCGCCATGTCGCTGGCGGTGAGCTCCGCCACCGGCCTCGGCGTGCTGTTGATGGCCACCCTGTTCCCGCTGATGGTCAACATGGGGATCTCCCGTGGCGCGGCTGCGGCCGTGTGCGCCTCGCCAGCCGCCATCATTCTGGCACCGACCTCAGGGGACGTGGTGATGGCCGCTCAAGCCGCCAACATGCCGCTGCTGGATTTTGCCTTCAGGCTGACCTTGCCCATCTCGCTGGTGGCGATCGCCTGTATGGCGGTGACCCACTTCTTCTGGCAGCGCTACCTTGATCAAAAATCCGGTGAGCACAACGAACCGGTCGCACCGGGTGATCTGGTGACGACTGCGCCGGCCTTCTACGCCATCCTGCCCTTTACCCCCATCATCGGGGTGCTGGTATTTGACGGCAAATGGGGTCCGCAGCTGGATATCGTCACCATCATCGTCATGTGCATGGTGTTGGCCAGCCTGCTGGAGCTCGTGCGGATCCGCAATGGCAAGGAGCTGCTGGACGGTCTGCAGGTATGCTGGCGCAACATGGCTGACGCCTTTGCCGGTGTAGTCATGCTGCTGGTCGGTGCCGGCGTCTTCGCCCAGGGTCTGATGACCATCGGCTTTATCGACACCCTGCTGGCTCACGCGCAGGATCTCGGTTCCGGCGGCCTGATCATGATGCTGTCACTGGTAGTGATCACCACCCTGGCCGCCTTCACCACCGGCTCGGGCAATGCCCCCTTCTACGCCTTCGTAGAGTTGATCCCCAACCTGGCCAGCAGCCTTGGCATCAACCCGGCCTATCTGGTGATCCCGATGCTGCAAGCCTCCAACCTGGGTCGCACCATTTCTCCAGTCTCCGGGGTGGTGGTCGCCTGTGCGGGGATGGGCAAGCTCTCGCCGTTCGAGGTGGTCAAGCGCACCAGTATGCCGGTCGCCGTCGGCCTGCTGGTGGTGATCGTCGCCACCCAGATCATGGTACCCGCCTGATCATTGACCAGCCCGGCACCCTGCCGGGCTGGTATCCTCCCCCCCCTTTGCAGTAGACTCGGTGCTCATTTTCCCCCTAAGGAGGACCGAGATGAGTATTACGGTTCAACTTGCCCATTTCAGTGATTGCCACTCCCACTTCGATGGCGCGCCCATGAGCTTCTCCCCTGTCGGTGAAGGCCAATGGCGCACCCAGTGCGGCGGTTATGCCCGGATCCTGACCCGACTGACCCAACTGCGTGCCAAAGCCGCAGCAGCCAGTCAGCGTTTTCTGTTTCTGCACGGTGGCGACTCCTTTCAGGGCTCTCTCTATTTCAACCGCTTCAAAGGGCGCGCCAACGCCGACCTGCTCGCCATGCTGGCCCCCGATGCCATGGTACTTGGCAACCACGAATTCGATCTGGGCAACGGCCCACTGGTGGAGTTCTTGCGCCAGCTCGATTTTCCGGTGCTGGCCGCCAATCTGGACAACAGTCAGGAGCCTGCCGACACGCCGCTTGGGCTGTGGGATATTCCCCATCTCTACGACGCCCATCAGCCCTGGCATCGTCAGATGATCGACGGGGTTCCCTTTGCGCTGCTCGGCATCACCCTCGCCCAGATGGCCGCCATCGCCAACCCGGATCCCCACACCCGTTTCCACGCGGTCGCCGACACCCTCACCCGGGTGTTGCAGGAGCTCAAGCGCGAAGGGATCCAGCATATCGTGCTGCTGAGCCACCTCGGGCTGGATCAGGACAAGCTGCTGGCCGAGCGCTTCCCCGAGCTCAGTCTCATCATCGGTGGCCACACCCACAGCCTGCTCGGCGATCTCGCGCCGCTGGGTCTGCCAAGCGAAGGTACCTACCCCCTGATGAACAACGGGGTGGCCATTTTGCACGCTGGCCACAGCGCCCTCTGCCTCGGTGTCTGCGAGCTCACCTTCGATGAGGCGGGCCGCGTCGTGCAGAGTCAGGGGCAACTGGAGTGGCTCCCCTGGCAGCCCTGGCCGTTTGCCTCCACACCACCTGTCGGGCTCACCTTCTGCGAGCCGGATCCACAACTGGAACAACATCTGGCCAAACGCTACCGGCCGGAGATTGAGACCATGAGCCAGCGCATCGTCACCCGACTGGCGGCGCCACTGCCCCATCAACGGCTGCCGGATGCCACCATGCCCCACGGCAGCCAGCTCGCCCCGCTGGTGGCCCGCGCCATGCTAACCGCCGCCCGTGAACAGGTAGGCGAGGTGGACTTTGCCCTGCACAATGCTGGCGGCGTGCGCTGCTCGCTGGAGCCGGGCCCCCTGAGCGAAGCGGATATCGCCGGTCGCCTGCTGCCGTTTGCCATTCCCCTCACCCTCTATCGGGTGCACGGTCACGAGTTGGCGGAAGCGCTGGAGAATGCCATCGACAACGCCACCAACAACGGTGTGGTCGGCAATGGCAACGGCAGCTTCCCCTACACCGCGGGGGTGCGATTCACCTATCAGGCCGATCGGCCCAAGGGCCAGCGCATCACCCGACTGGAGTGGGAAGCCGCCCCCGGCCAGTGGCAAGCGGTCAATGCCGAACAGGTCTATCGCGGGGTGTCGAGCGCCTATACCGCCTCCGGCAAGGAGGGTTACACCGCACTGGCGCGCACCCTGACCCAGCACAATCAGGAGCTCGGTATCACCCTGGCCGACGCTTTTATCCGCTGGGCTCGCCACCTGCCGACGCTGGAAGCGCAACCGCCCCTGCTTGAGTACTTCAGTTGATATCGGGGGGATGCCTTTGCCACATCCCCCTGACGGCCAAAATTGCCGCAGCCAGCGCCCAGTTCCCTGCAAGAACCGGGCTTTTTCGAGAATATTTGCCCCACACGGGCCTGCCCCATTGCATCGCACTCACTAGCTCGGCAAGATAGGCCCGCTTTCAAGACCAGCTGCAGGAACAGGCGACTTCATGAATCACTCCATCCGTTTCACTCCCCCTCGCGTCAACCCGGGTATCAAGCCAGCCATCGTGCTGCTGACCGCCCTGCTGGCGCTGCTCTTCTGTCTGCGCAATCCGCTCTTCCACGCCATGGCGCCGGGCTTTGATGCCTCTCTGTTCGCGGTGATGGGCAAGATGTGGAGCGAAGGGGGCGTACTCTATCGCGACATGATCGACATCAAGGGGCCGATGATCTTCGCCCTCGACGCGCTGGGCTATGGAATGGGGGGTTTTGTCGGGGTCTGGGCGCTGGAGTGGGTGCTCTGCTGGCTCGGACTGCTGGCCAGCTGGCAGGCCTTTGCCCAACTTGGCCTCTCGTTCAAGGCGCGCCTTGGCGCCATGCTGGCGGTGCTGGCTCTCTACGGCACCCGTTACTACTACGGCAACATGACCGAGGACTGGACCTTCCACCTCGCCCTCATCGCCCAGTGGGCCTTCATTACCCTGCTGCTGGACAAGGGATTTCGCTGGTGGCCGGCGCTGGTTGCGGCCCTCACCTTCGCCATCGTCGCCTGGATGCGCACCAACAACGGCGCCTTCTGGGGGGCCTGGTATCTGGTGCTGTTCTGCCACTGGTGTCTGCACGAGAAGTGGCGTGACGCCATTCTGCTGCTCATCTCCAGCCTGCTGGGGCTGGCACTGATTGGCGGCCCGCTTTACGCCTACTTCCAGCAGCATGATCTGCTGGCGGCCTTCAAATACTACGCCTTCGACATCTTCTTCGAGGGGAGCTACGGCAATGGCTTCTCTCCCATGGTGGGCGCCGTCGGCCTGCTGCGCACCGGCCTTGTGATGCTGCTGCCCGCCTTCATCATTCTGATGCTGAGTCGCCATCAGGAGTGGTATCTGCCCGCCTTGCTGGCGACCCTGTTTGGGGTGCTGTTTACCCTGATCGCCAACTCGGTCTCTGGCCATGTGTTCGATCACTACGACGTGCTCTATCTGCAACTGGCGGTGCTGCCGCTGGCAGTATTACTGGATCGCAGCGAACAGCAGGCAGATGCCATCGGGCTGCTCTGCATCTCGCTGGTGGTGCTCACTGCCAGTTGGCTGCTGGCCCAGCAGCTCGCCTTTGGCTGGAGCACCAAGGAGTGGTCCCTCGAGCGGGTCAACGAGGTGCTCGGCACCAGCCTGCTGTGGGCGCTGCCGGTGCTGATCCTCATCCCCCTCTGGCGCGCCTGGGATGTGCGCAGTGCCACCCCCTGGCTGGCGACACTGGCCATGCTGCTGCTGATGATTAACAACGCCTGGGAAGGGACCCTCAAGGGTCGCCCTTTCAATCCGGCCGCGCAGGTGCGGGTCGATCGCATCAAGGCCGAAACCACCCCGAGCGACAAGATCTGGGTCGATGGCATCCAGCCGCAATATTATCTCTGGACCGATCGCCAGCCGGCCTCTGCCTACCTCTTCTTTGCCAACGTCAATCCGCCCTATGACGTGCGCGAGCGGGTACTGGCCGATATCCAGCGCCAGAATCCGAAGTTCATCATCGCCAAGCCGGATCGGGTGAGCGAAGAGCTGAAAAAACCCAGCTCCCCTTCCCATCTCGCCTTCTATCAATACCTGACCAGCCACTACGAAGAGGTGGATCCGGGTCTCTATCGTCGCCGATAACCAGCTCAGAGACGCAAAGGGCGGCCATTTGGCCGCCCTTTTTCTATCCCCTGTCCCGTCCTGAATATGGTCTACACCTTTCCTCCCAATAAATGGAGAACCCGATGGGACAAGGTGTGAAACGGACACAGCGCGATTACTCGCTGACTTTTAAACTGGCACTGGTCGAGCAGATTAAAAAAGGCGAGCTCACCTACAAACAGGCTCAGGTGCGTTATGGCATTCAAGGCCGCTCCACCGTTCTGGTATGGTTGCGTAAACATGGTCGGCAAGATTGGAGCCAGGGGGCTTCTGTGCGCGCCGGCAGGAGCATCACCATGCCTGACCCCGACAACCAGACGCCCGAACAGCGCATCAAGGAACTCGAGCAGCAGTTGGCGCTGATGAGT
>NZ_JAYJLJ010000027.1:0-48913 GCF_051948815.1 Aeromonas sp. Lyrl_2 | reverse complement strand
AGATCCAGCTCACATTGGCAAGGCTTTACCGCAATAAAATTGCAAAAAAGTGCAATTTATTAGTTATTCATATCAGCACACAGCCTTTATACAGACTTATCCACAGGAGTGGGTGAAATGCGGGGTTTTGTCTCCGGATAAGCGCCTCACAAGGGGACAGGCACTCATCCATCATCGCCGCACCGTCGCGTCCGACGCACTGCACCAACTGCCGCTTCTATATAAAGAGGCGTATATAGCACTGCTTACCCCAATCCAGCCTCTTTGACCCAGCACGCTATCAGCTCGCCAGCGGGAAGCTCCCGGCAGCCCGATACATCCTGCCCAGCCCAGAGCGGAGAGAAGCCACTGTCCCCCGCCTTCTCGGCGGCGACGCGCAGCGGTGCCAGTGCGCCACTGGCATAGGGGAAGTGAGGGGAAAAATCCGAGAGCGGGCCCAGCTCTTTCATGAGACGGTTGACGATCCCCCGCGCCGGACGGCCACTGAACAGATTGGTCAGTGCCGTCTGCTGGCCCTCTGGTGAATGGATGGCAGCGCGATGCAACGCCGAGGTGGTCGCTTCATGGCAGCAGAGAAAGGCGGTGCCCATCTGCACGGCGCTCGCCCCCATTGCCAACGCGTTGGCGATCCCCTTGCCATCGACGATACCGCCAGCGGCAATCACCGGCAGATCGGTCACCGCGAGGATCTGCGCCAGCAGGGTCAAGGTGCTCTGCTGCAAGGCGAGATCATCGGAGAGGAAATGACCGCGATGGCCGCCCGCCTCCAATCCCTGGGCGATGATGGCGTCGGCACCGTGCTGGGCAAGCCATACGGCCTCCGCCACCGTGGTGGCACTGGCAAATACCTTGGCCCCCGCAGCCTTCACCCGGGCAAGCAGCTCGGGGGCGGGCAAGCCGAAGTGGAAGCTGACCACAGCCGGTCTGAACTCGGCCAACATGGCGGCATGTTCCCCATTGAATGGGGCACGAGTTGGCGCTGTCGTAACGGCTGAGGGAAGTATGCCGAACTCGGCGTAGTAGGGAGCAAGGCGCTGCTGCCAACTGGCCAGAGCAACGGGATCAGGTTCACGTTGCCGATGGCAGAAGAAGTTGATGTTAAATGGCCCAAGGCCGCTTTGGGAAAGGCACTCCAATTCGCCGCGCAGCTCCGCTGGCGTGAGCATGGCGGCAGGCAAGGAGCCCAAGCCGCCCGCTCGGGTTACGGCCAGCGCCAGCTCGCAGCCCTGCACACCGGCCATCGGCGCCTGAATGATGGGATAACTCATCCCAAGTTCGCTAAAGAGACTCATTCATTCACCCCACTTGTCGTATCGGCGACCAGATGTGCACGGGCCAGTGCGATGGCACCGTCGATGGCACTGCGGGCCTTCGGGCTGTTCTGCCAGCAAGTCGAGCCCAGCATGCTGGCCACCAGCTGGACGATATGGGTGGTGTCGGCCTCGGCCAATCCGGTCAGGGTATGGTAGCCCAGCTGTTCGAGCCGCCCGATAACGGTCGGCCCCACCCCTTTCACCCCAAGCAGCATTGCCCGCTCTTGCGGGCCAAATCGGTTGTTGCCATCCATCTGTCAGACTCCTTTCCGATAGCTATGGTTACACATCAGGCCCGCAAGGGGCCCGATGAAGAGAGTGGAGGCTTAACGCACGCTGCGCAGCAGGAAGTCCGGCTGACCACAGGAGCGACGCTCACGCTTTTGCATCTCGGCGGAGCAGGTGACCGCATCTGTCCCCTCTTTATTGACGCAGATGTAGATCTCCCGCAGGAAGCGGCCACCATCGGCGCAAGCCACCGTGATGTTGTCGGGGGCTAGCCACTCGTTGGCGCTCGCCAAATCGGCCTTGAGCTGGAAACTGGTTTTGCGCAGCGGCTCTTCCGGGGATTGATAAGCCGCCGGGATCTTCACCTTCTGGCGCAAATCGCTCGCCAGCTGATGGAAGTCCTGCTGGCTCAAGCCGGAGCAGGTACCGTGCTTCTCCCACTCATGGCGATAGAGAAAACGGCTGGGGTAGAGGTCGGCAAACTCGCTCTCCATATCGGGATTGAGCCGTTCGCGGGTGCAGTTGCTGGGGTAACCGCGCTCGTACTGGGGCCAAAGACCATGCAGCACAAACCCCAGCTTGCGGGAACACTGGTCCCGATCCGCCGGTTTGACGGCACAATGCTCGGGCGACCAGGAGAGCGCCATGGCGTAATAGTCAAACTCCCCCGTCTCCCCTTTGGCCTGCACGGCCGAGGAGAGCAACAAACCACCCGCCAACAGGGCAATCATCTTCTTCATCTTTATATGTCCACCTTATGCGACTCGGGATGACAGCCATGCTCCCATATTCTGGCGGCGGGAAACAGCCATGCCGAGACGCCGCGCGACAAGGGTCAGACCAGTCAGGGGTTTCACCAGAGGGCGAGCAGGGGTAAGCTGACCGACCGGTAGGCTCCTCGTCCACCACCAGATAATCCCTCTTGGCAACCACAGGATGTAACATGATCCGCAAGAATCCCTCCGGCCATCTGCCTGTCATCGACGAATCCGCCTATATCGACAAGACCGCCATCATCTGCGGCAAGGTGATCATCAAAGAGAATGTCTTCGTCGGCCCCTATGCGGTGATCCGCGCCGACGAGGTGGATGCCAACGGCGAGATGGAACCCATCGTCATCGGCGCCAACTCCAATATTCAGGATGGCGTGGTGATCCACTCCAAATCCGGCGCCGCCGTCACTATCGGCGAGTACACCTCCATCGCCCACCGCTCCATCGTCCACGGGCCGTGCGAAGTGGGGAACAGGGTCTTTATAGGCTTCAACAGCGTGCTGTTCAACTGCCATATCGGCGATGGCGCCGTGGTGCGTCACAACTCGGTGATTGATGGCTGCGATCTGCCGCCGGAGTTCTACGTCCCCTCCACCACCCGCATCAACCAGCAGAGCGATCTGACCCATATCCCGCGGGTTTCGGTAGATGCCGCCGAGTTCTCCGAGGACGTGGCCCACACCAATATCGATCTGGTCAAAGGGTACAAGGCGCTCTCCAACGAGTTCTGATCCCTTTCTTTATTACCAGAGAACAAAACGGGCACCGAGGCGCCCGTTGCTGTTTCTATTTCTACTTATATATGTGCGGGTCAGGAGCACTTCTTCAGGCTGATATGCCAGTTGGCGCCGGATTGCACCTGATGCTTGGCGGCAAAGCTGTCCATGTTCAGCGCCACCGAGACCTGCAGCAGACTGTTGAGGTATACCAGCGGCTGACCTTCCGGTACGTCACCGAAGCTGCTGACGTAAGGGGCCTTGCCGTCATATTTGACCACATCTCCTTCGCGGATCTTGATGCAGGCGTTATCCCCCTTGTTGATCCCCGCCTTGGTCAGCAGGGCATCGTCGATATTGGTCCAGACGTTGCCGTACTGCACATCGAGGATCGGGATGGTGCCCTTGAGGGTGCCATCTTTCTCGGCTACTGCAGGCTGATAGGGGATCTTAACCACTTCGGCGGGCAGCAGCGGGCCCACCTGCTCGTAACTGATGGCGCCGGAGGCGAGCCGTGCGCCGGTATAGGCATACACATCGCGGCCATGGAAGGTGTAGGACTTCTCGGAGC
Source organism: Aeromonas sp. Lyrl_2 (assembly GCF_051948815.1). Taxonomy (NCBI): domain Bacteria; kingdom Pseudomonadati; phylum Pseudomonadota; class Gammaproteobacteria; order Aeromonadales; family Aeromonadaceae; genus Aeromonas; species Aeromonas sp. Lyrl_2. The sequence goes on along the minus strand of NZ_JAYJLJ010000027.1, from coordinate 45,312 downwards.
CCTTGAGGCGGTTGAGTTTCTCGTCAATCTGGCGCACCGCCTCGATGCCGAAGTGCTCGGCCACCAGGGTCAAAGTGCCGTTGTCCGGAGTCACGATGTAGTGGCCGCTTCTGGTCTTGAGCACTACTGATTTGCGCTCGGTGCCGACACCGGGATCCACCACGCTGACAAACACGGTGCCCTTGGGCCAATACTGCAGGGTCTGGTAGAGGCGGTAGGAGGCTTCCCAGATGTTGTAAGCCGGGATCTCGTGGGTCAGGTCATAGAGCGGCAGGGTGCGATCCACCCCGAAGGCAACCCCCTTCATGGCCGACACGGCGCCATCTTTGAGGCCGAAATCGGTCTGGATCACCAGCGCTTCGTTGGCGGTGGCGATGCCGCTTGCCAGCATGAGGGCGAGCGCAATGGCGCGGGGAGCGGTACGAATATCCATATCTGAACTCCTGAATCATCTGAGGATAACGAAACGGCGACAGCCATTTAGACATCTAGACTGCCACCAATGGATTTTTTTGCAAGGGGTTTGCAACAAAGTGAGGGACGACTCGCAGAAATTGTGCTCGCCAAACGTCGATAGCGGGGGTATCAAAGGCAGAATGGGAAAACGTTTACAATACAGGAGCTCAGCACCATGACACAACCCGTACCGGAGATGATGACCCTGCTGCTGGAGATTGGTGAACAGAGCAGTCAGCTCTGGCTGAGCCAGCCAGATGCGGCCCCGTCACACTACCCGCTGGCCTTTGGCACCCACGCCATCCAGCCCGGACCGTTTCGCAATGCGCCACCCACCCCGCTCGAACTGGAGCGGGCCATCATGGTGGTGGAAGATGAGCTGATGCGCATCGCCCCGCAGATCCCGCCCGGCTTGCAGCTGACCCTGCGCAGCCAGCCATCGCTGGCCGAAGCGCTGGGGGACAACCAGCTCGACCGGGATCTGGTGGAACAAGCCTTTGGCCAGCTGGCCGCGATGGCGGAAGGGGATCCCCTCGCCGCCAGCTTGCTGCCACGCGACGAGCACTTTGCCGCCGTGCTGCTGATCGTCAGGGAGTGGCTGCACCATCTGGCCAGCGAGAACGTGCTGATCGTGGAGTAGGGATAAATAAGTGGTGAGGGCTTCAGCTTCTGGCAAGGTTTGTCGGTGGATCCTGTCGGGATTTCCTTCGCGTATACTTTGCCCGTATGGCGCCCGCGCCCCTATCGGTACTCTAACCAGACACCTATGACCTTATTTTCAGGTAACCCCCCAGCCTTGCGCTGGCCACCGGCGTTTGCTCGCCAGTTCATCGTCAAAGTGGCCGGATTGGCCCTGCTCGCCCTGACCGGGTTGGGCATTGTCTTCTACTACACCTATCTCACTATCCAGCACGACATGGATCTCATCACCGCCAGACAGAAGAACGTGTTCGAGGTCTTCTACCAGCGAGCCAAGATCCTCAAGGTGGAGAACATCACCAGCTATCTGGCACAACACCATTTGCTCGATCAGCCACCGCCCCCGAATAGCGTCGGCAGCGACTATCTCTACGGGTATGACCTCAAAAGCAAATACCGCTTTGCCGATATTCCGCTGCAATACCCGGCAGCCAATATCCTCAACACCTTCCGCTATGCCCTCTCCTATCCGGAGGTGATCAATATCTACACCATCTGGAATGACTACCGGCTGATCGGCATGGTGGCCGACAACAATGTGTTGCCCGCCAGACTGGCGCCGCTCAAGGTGGATCTGATGACACTGCCCGCCTGGTATCACTACTTCGGTTGCGCCAGCTTTGCCCCCGGCCGCCCCTTGTGCAGCGCCGATGAAGCCTTTGTCTCCGATATCGAGATCGACAGCTTCAGCATGCGCAACACCATAGTGATGTACTTCCCCTTCATCCATCAGTCGGGGCGCGGCGGTTACAAATACGGGCTGCTCGGTATCGATATCACCGTCGATGAAGCATTTAACGATGTGCTGCGACCCTTCGACACCATCAACCCGACCCGCACCAACATATCGTTTGAAGCCGCCGAGCCCTGCCGCCCCAGGCATCTCTGCCTGAGCAAACCCTTTATGCGCACCAAGGCGGGGGATGATCTCTATCTGAAGTGGTCCTACAGCTGGTTCGATTTCGTCAAGCTGGCCCTGCAAAGTGCGGCCTTCAAGGTCTATCTCATCGTGCTGTTGCTGGGCATGGTGGCCTGGAAGCAGATCTACCTGCGGCTGCGCACCCTGGCGCACACCGACCACTTGACCCGGCTGCCACGCAGGGATGTGCTCTGCCAGAGTCTGCTCCATGAGCACGACTACCTGATGATCCTCGATATCGACAACTTCAAGTCGATCAACGACACCTATGGCCATGGCATCGGGGATCTGGCACTGGTCGCCTTTGCCCGCCACCTCAGAAGCAATATCCGCAAGGTGGACAGCGCCATCCGTTGGGGCGGCGAGGAGTTTATCGTGCTGTTCAAGGGGATGGAGGATGACGAGATGATGATCCACTCCGCTGGTCGCCTGCTGGATCGGCCATTGGGGATCCCCGAGCTGCCCACCCCCATCACCTTCTCCGCCGGGGTGATCCGCATTCGAGACTACCTCACCGTCACCGAGGCGGTGCATCTGGCCGACGAGCTGCTCTACCACGTCAAACAGCACGGCAAGCACAACATTGCCTGCTACGAGGGCAAAAGGATCCGGCTGATCCGGCCGTTGCCGGACGACGCAGAGCCATAGCCGCCTTCTGCCGATCCCCCTGCTTCTGTTACCATCGCGGCCACGATCACTCATTGCATCGTGGCCGCAGGCCGCGATAACCCCGACTGGTGCCCCTATGTCCACAGCCTCCTTTGCCGAACTGGCCCTCTCCCCCTGCTTGCAGCAGACCCTGACCGAGCTCGGCTATGCCGCACCGACCCCCATTCAGGCTCGCGCCACCCCCGTCATTCTGGCGGGGCGCGATCTGATGGCGGGCGCCCAGACCGGCACCGGCAAAACCGCCGCCTTTGTGCTGCCGCTGCTGGAACAGCTGCTACAGCAGCCACAAGCAGAGCCCCGCCCGATCCGCGCGCTGGTGCTGGTGCCGACCCGTGAACTGGCGGTGCAGGTCGCCGAGAGTGTGGCGCGCTACGGCCAGGGGACAGGTCTCACCAGCACGCTGGTCTACGGCGGGGTGAGCATTGCGGCGCAGGTAGAGGCGCTTCAAGCCGGGGTGGATATCCTGATCGCCACCCCGGGCCGCCTGCTCGACCATCTGCGTCAGGGGGCATTGAGCCTTGATAGCCTCCGCCATCTGGTGTTTGACGAGGCGGACCGCATGCTCGACATGGGCTTTATGGACGAGATCAAGGCGCTGCTCAAACAGATCCCGGTGGATCGCCAGACCCTGCTCTTCTCCGCCACCTGCGACGACAACCTGTTTGCCCTCTGCAAGGTGCTGCTACGCGACCCCGAGCTGATTGAAGTGGCGCCTCGCAACACCACGGCGGCCGAGGTGGAGCAGCGGGTCTACACGGTGGACAGCGATCGCAAGCTGGCGCTGGTCGAACATATGCTGAAAGTGAAGGGCTGGGCCCCGGCGCTTATCTTCAGCCGCACCCGTCAGGGGGCGGACAAACTGGCCCAGCAGCTTGGCAAGGCGGGCATCAATGCGCTGGCCTTCCACGGCGATCTGTCGCAAAGCGCGCGTGAAAAAGTGCTGCTGGAGTTTCGCGCCGGTACCCTGCAGGCGCTGGTCGCCACCGACGTGGCGGCTCGCGGCCTCGATATCAGCGATCTCAACTATGTGATTAACCTCGAGTTCCCGTTTGTGGCGGAGGATTACGTCCACCGTATCGGTCGCACCGGCCGTGCCGGCAACAAGGGGCTCGCCATTACCCTGTTCAGCCCGGAAGATGCGCCCCTGCTGGAGAAGGTGGAAGCGGTACTCGACACCCGCCTGCCCCAGCAGTGGTTCCCGGGCTTTGAGCCGGATCTCACCCGCTTTGAGCCCGAGCCGCGCCGCAACAGCAAGGCGGCCCAGAAGCAGCGCGCCAGAAAGCAGGCCCTCGCTGGCAGCAAGGGTGGCAAGGGCAAGCGTTAAACCTCCCCTGCACCGCCAATAAAAAACGCCCGCACGGGCGTTTTTTGTTATCTGACAGGTGTCTGCTCTTGGCGAGTCACACCCTAGCGGGTCGCCAGCACCAGTGGCAGGGATCGCAAGATCTGCCGCTCCGCCAGGCTCGAGAGGATAAACATCACCATATAGCCAAGCCCCAGCGCCACGATAATAGCCACCACGTTGGCGGTGAACTCGGCCACCAGATAGTAGGCGGCGACCAGCGCCACTATGCCCGCCAGCCGGATCAACAAACTCCGGGTAAAGTGGCCGTGAGCCTTGATATAGGCGAGCTGATAGCCGTTGAGCATCATAAAGATGAAGAATATGGAGAAGTGGAACAGCACCGGCACCGCCCCCACGTAGTCGGCGGGAAAGAACAGCAACACCAGCGGCTTGCCCGCCAGCAGCATCAAGCCAAAGAAGATCAGGCTGACGATGGCGGAGAGGCGGAAGATCCAGCGCCGGATCAGCCTTATCTGGCGGTGATCGCCGTTGCGCAAATTGACCGCCAGCTCAGGCAGCACAAAGCGGTAGATGGGGAAGACAAACAAGGTGGTCATATAGGTAAAGATGGGGCGCACCACCACCTGAAAATCCCCCAGCTCGTCGATGCTGAAGTGGCGGATGGTGAGCAGCACTGTGATGTAGATCATCAGGATACTGGCCCCCGCCTCGAGGGATGCGGTAAAGCTCTTCTTCACATAGCTCACCATCTCGGGGCCGAGCGCCACCTTGGCGAGCGGCCTGGTGGCGATGGCCCGGCGGCGCGAAACATACATATAACCGGCGATGGCGAGCGACGAGAAAGTCAGCCCGTAGAAGAGCGAAGGGAGCGCATCCATCCCCAGTCCGAAATAGCAGGCCATAAACAGCAGGCCATTGGCCAGCGGCTCCAACCAGGTGACCCGGTTGGAGAGCGTATACATCCGGTACATGGCCACCAGATTGGTGAAGTAGACCTTGAGCCCCAGCCCGAAGATAACCCCCACCAGTTGCAGATACTCCACCCGGATATGGAGCCCGTGTTTGATATAGGGGATCACAGCCCCCCAGGTGAGCAGCACAATGCCGATGAGGAAGTAGCGGAAGATATTGATGATGTCCCGATCGTTCTTGGTCTGGGAGTAGCTCACCACCATGGAGGAGCGAAACCCTGTCATCAGGATAAAAGAGAGGGAGATCAAATCCACCACGCTATTAAACAGCGCCAGCTCCCCCTTGGCGACCCACTGCGCCAGCCACACCTTGAAGGCGAAGCCGATAACGATGCTGACCAGCGAGGCCCACATCCCGGTGATAAAGGCCTGCTTGAGGCGCGCGAGAGAGGCGTATTGCATAACGAAAATGGATAACTTTCAGGGAAAAGAGAGAAGGCCATCTTATGAAAGCCTCCCTCCCTTGAACAGCCTTAATCTCGCAGTGCCAACGCCCGCAATAAGTGGCCGCAGAAAAGCCGCAACAGCAAAACCCCCGCTTATTTCCTGAAAGCGGGCGTTTTGGGGTGTGCCGTTATGGCTGCTGATTGCAGCGATGGCTCGGCTTGCAGCCAGTCTGTCGCGCAACCCTTATGACTGCGGCGCCGCCTTGATCAGCTCCTCGTAGTGATCAATCAACTCGGGGCCGTGCAGCGGTGAGTCGTGACCGCCAATCACCGTCTTGATCGGCAACTTCATCGCCTTGAGCCGCTCGATGGTCTGCGGATAGGCCTTCACATTGGCAAAGCTCAGGTTGCCCAGCTTCTCCTTGAGGATGCAGTTGCCATAGAGCACCTGCTCGTCGGGGAAGTAGACAAAGATGCCGTCCGGCGTATGGGCCGGGCCCGCGTAGAAAGCGCGCACCTTGCCCTCTTGCAGGGTGAAGTCGCCATCGTGCACCACGTTGGGCAGCACCAGCGGCAGATCCGGATACTCCGGCAGCCCCTTGCGGGTAAAGGCGACAATCTCGGCCCAGTCGCTCTTCATCAGATCCCGGGTCTGGCGCGTCGCCACCACCTTGGCCCCGATGGACTTCCAGTAGGCGTTACCGCCCGCCCGATCGGTGTGGTAGTTGGTGTTGATCACCTCCAGCACCGGCTTGCTGCTGACCCGTTTGATCAGCTTGTGCAGCTCGCGCGCGGTATCCGGCGTCCAGGTCGCCCCCACCACCGTCACCCCCTTGGCCCCGAAATAGACCATGGAGTTTTCCTTTACGTAGTAGTTATCTTCAACAACATAGACAGGGCCGCTCACCTGCTTGAGCTCGATCCCCGCCGCCCGCACGCTGCCACCCCAGAAGCTCGCCATCAGCACCAGGGCCCCGGCCAATGTGCACTTCATCCAACCTTTCATCATCTTGCTCCTTCGAACCAACCGCCCCCTCACCACCCCTGTGGCAAGCCGGGCCTTTTAAGCAGTGGGCAGAAGATACGGGGGATTTGTGAGGGAAAAATGAGGTTGTGTGAAGTCTGGGTGAAGTCAGGTGGAATTCAGAAATATCAGGGGGAATCGGCAGCGAACCACGACAAAAATGGCGATTGGCAGTGCGGGAAGTGAAGAGAGGTAAAAGGCTCAAAACACACCATCACCGCCTTGCAGTAGGGGCGATTAGCGCAGCGTAATCGTCCGTTTACCGCGAACATGATGATGTAAAAACGTTCAAGCAACCTTGGATGCCAGCAACCTCTCGGCAACCTCCCTTTCGCGACCGTCCGAATACGCTTCGCTATTCGAACCTACGTCCCGAAGCAATAGATATCTCCCGAACATTCAGTTATATTTTTGAGCGGTCCAGGTTACTAGTTGAAGGTACGATAGTGTTCAATAAATATTTCTTATTTTTTGCATTACTCCTTCTTGCTTTATATCTTGCTTCCATGGTTGTTTACCCATTTTACATTAGCGGCCTAGACTGGAATTATGTACAGGGTGTGTGGAACACATGGCAAACTTTGAATGCGGCAATGATAGCCCTTTTGGCTAGTATTATTGCTCTTGCTGCCGCTATGTACTCAGAGCACCAGAAAAGGGAAAGAGAACTTTTAGCTGCAAAAGCTCTCCTGCCAGAAGCCTTAACTCAGTTAATCTATTTTTGTAAACACTCCGCGGGCCTTCTAAAGGATGCCTATATAAATAGGAATGAACCTAACAGCGATCGATATTTACTATATATAAATGGCGACTTCTATCAAATCCCAGAATGGGTGGGTTCAGCCTTTCAAGGTTGTATTGTTGCAGCAAATAAACCTGATGCCATATATATGGCTGATATTCTTGCTGAATTGCAAATCATTCGGGCTAGACTGGTAGATATTCATTATGATAGCAATAGAGAACAAGAATTGCTTGTTATGCCTGATGATATAATCGCTCATATTAGAAAACTTGGTTGTTTTGCCGCCAGGGTAACCGCATTATTTCCCTACGCTAGAGATGGAAAGCCTATCTTAAGAGAAGAAGTTAACAATGAGATGATTAATAAGGGCCTATCACAAATAGATGCTATTGAATCAGCATACACAATTGAGTAGAGCAAGAATTAAACAGAGCCATGATGCCAAATAATCTCTATTTAAAGCAAAGTTTCATTTTACTACTGCATCTACTTACGATTAAAAATTTGCATCCCTGATGACTAAAAGTAAAAATCATATAAAACCACCTGCATTTCGCAGGTGGTTTTTATTTTATCACCTAATTAGCACGGGATATTAATCCCAACACCACTCACCCCAACGGCGGCGTCCGCAGCGGCACCATTAGCTTGCTGCCGGTGGACTCAACGCCGAGGCAACACAGCAAACTGTTCCCCTCACACACAGCCAACACAGACCAGCCCCAAACTAAAATAGTGCAACCATGGCTAATAAACGCCGTTTTCACTGACGGGTATGATGCAGGCCAGATGTATCGCTTGTTAGTGAGATAAGGAACCAAGGTCATGGCTATTCATGGAGCTACCCCGGTGATGTTGAAGGCTATCGACAGCCTGCAGCTCGCCAACGTCAATCCCGGCAGCAATCAGAAGCTTGCCCTTCATCTGGGTGAAGGCAAGGAGTACACCATTCATATCGGCAAGAGTGGGGATGTCTCCGTACAACGGGACCTGGCCCATTTAAGCACGCTGGGCCGCATCAAAAATGCGGTGGTCGACTTCTTTAGCCGCGCCACCACCAAGGGGGAGAGTGCGCTCACCACCCGGGCCACTCAAATTCAGTCCGAAGTGCAGCGGCAGCTGACCGAACTTGGCCAAGCCAAGAAGATTGTGCAGCAAGCCTTTAACCAGCCCGTCAGCGAGTTCAAGAACGAGGCCCAATATCTGAAGCCGGGTAGCGACCCCAAGACAGCGACCATGGCCGATATCACAGATGCCAACAAGAAGCGCCTCGGTCTGGAGACGCTGAATAAGGACTCCCTGAGCTTTGTCCAGCAGCACTTCTCCAGCTTTATCAACGGTAAAGATGCCATCTTCAGCATGCTGAGCAGTCGGGTGATCGAGCGGACGATCGCCCTGCACGAGTCACTCTCGGGTGAGGCACTCAGTTCGGCGTTGAATACGCTGGGCCATGAATCGGAGGCGTTCAACGCCAAGGTCAATGCTGAGTTCAATCGCAGCTTCGTCCAGCTGTTTGAGCAAAGAGCCACCGCCGAACTGGACGCCCTGACCAAGGCAAACACCCGCGCCAACAAGACCTCACCGTTGGTCGAAGAGCACACTGGCTTATCGGACGGGGAGAACGTCGCCGCCAAGATGAAGAAAAGCGTGCGCTTTAACGACAATCCGGTGAGCGATGTCCGGATGTTCGAGCTGGAAGAGGGCCGAGCACTCAATATCAAGGTGTAACCCTTGCCATGAATATGGATGACGGCCCGGCCCGCTCGGTGGCGGGCCGTCTCTTTATGATCTTGCCCTGCCCCTTCGAAGACGACCGGGCAACCGGACTGGAGTGTTGTGTTGGATATCTATCAGAAAATCGTGGCCGAGCTGTCGGTCGAACCGCTGGCCTTCGATGAAAACGGCGTCTGCACGTTCGAGATCCAGCGAGCAGCAGGGGAAGCGAGCGCCCCCTTTGTGGTCAATATCGTGGCTCAACCCGACGAGATGGCACTGGTGCTCTCGGTGACCACGGCGAGCGATCTTCCCGAGCGCCTGTCTCGCGAATTGTTCCTGCGCTTTGGCGAGCATGCCCTCGCCCCCTTGCGCCATGGCTACGGGGTCGGCATCTATCCGGGCACCGAGCGGGTATCGTTTTTCTCCCGGATAGCGCTGGGGAGCTATCGTCCGCAGCAGATCAGGGAAAGACTCGCCGATCTGCTGGAGAAGGCCCACGAGTGGGAGGCCAGCTTGTCCCAGGATGAGCAGACCCCGCATGTGACAAAACGCGAAATGGGCGCGGGCCAGAACATCCGGGTGTGATGGCCAAAGCCAGAAAATGGACGAAAAAAGAGGGAGGCATGATGCCTCCCTCTCTCTTTGTGCCTGACCTAACAACAATCAGGCCAGTTGTGACGATCAAGCCAGCGGCGGCGTCCGTGGCGGCACCATACGCTTGCTGCCAGTGGACTCGAAGGCCGAGGCGAAGCGCAGCAGGTTGTTGTCGTCATAGGCGCGACCGGCAAAGGTCAGGCCCACCGGCATACCGATATCGGCCATCACCCCCATGGGGACGGTGACGGTCGGCACGCCGAGATGGCGAATGGCGAGGTTGCCGTTGGCAACCCAGATGCCATTGCTCCAGGCGATATCGGCGGAGGCCGGATTCACATCCGCATCAGCCGGGGCGACGTCGGCGACGGTGGGGAACAGCACGGCGTCGAGCTTGAGCCCGTCCATCCAGTCTTCCAGATCCAGCTTGCGGGTCTTTTCCAGACCACGCAGGCCGTCCGGCACTGTGGGGATCTCGTCCCAGGATTTCAGGCCACGCTTGGCCATATTGACGTACTCGTCCATGCCCGCCGCCAGATCGCCCTCGCGGTTCGGCAGGGTGCCCGGATCGTGGGGGAAGATCTTCGGCCCATCGACATCGGCCAGCTTGTTGAGCTTGGAATCGCCGTTGGCGCGCAGGAAATCGTCGAACGCCCAACCGGAGAGCTCCCACAGCTCGTCGTTGAGAAACTCCGAACTCACGATACCGCGATTGAACACAGTCGGCGCGCCGGGTCGGTCCCCTTCGCAGTTGGAGACCAGCGGGAAGTCCACTTCGATGACTTCGGCACCAGCGGCTTCCAGCGCCTTGCGCGCATCTTCCCAGAGGGCGATCACGGTCTCGCGGGTATGGATGCGCTGACCGGTCGGGCCGCCGATACCGGGGTTTTCGCTGGTGCCGGCCAGTTCATCCTTGTTGATAAACATGCGCGGCACGCCGAGGCGCTTGCCCTTGAGGGCATCGGGCTTGGCAGCCAGCTCCAGATAGGAAGCCGGACGCACTTCGGAGGCCTTGGGCAGTTGCACCCAGGGCTGCAGGCGCCACAGATCGCCACGGGTATCGGCATCGTCGGCGACCACTACGTCGAGCACTTCCAGCAGATCATTCATGGTGCGGGCATAAGGCACCACCACATCCATGGTCGGAGTCAGCGGCCAGTTACCGCGCACCGAAATCACGCCACGGGACGGGGTGTAGGCACACAGACCGTTGTTGGAAGCCGGGCCGCGGCCGCTCGACCAGGTTTCTTCCGCCAGACCGAAGGCAGAGAAGCTGGCGGCGGTGGCGGTACCGGCACCGTTGGAGGAGCCGGAGGCAAAGGGCGCAGTCAGGTAGTCGGCGTTGTAGGGGCTCTCGGCACGGCCATAGACGCCGCGCTGCATGCCGCCATTAGCCATCGGCGGCATATTGGTTTTGCCAAGGCAGATGGCACCGGCGGCGCGCAGGCGCTCAACGGTAAAGGCATCGCGCTGGGCCACCAGATCCTTGAAGGCCGGGCTGCCGGAGGCGGCGGTCAGCCCCTTGACCAGATAGCTATCTTTGGCGGTGTAGGGGATGCCGTCGAGCGGGCTCAGGGTCTCGCCACGGGCACGGCGGGCATCGGAAGCCTCGGCCTCTTTCAGTGCATCGGGATTGGCGACCACCACGGCGTTGAGTTTGGTGGCAGTCTCGGGGCCGTTATAGGCCTCGATCCGGGCGAGATAGGCCTTGACCAGTTCGACCGCGGTGGTGCGGCCTGATTCGAGCGCGGCACGCAGCTCGGCAATGGAAACCTCGGTCACTTCGATCATTTAGGATCTCCTGTAAAAGGGTGACTGTTTGTCATGATGATCGCCGCATCAGCGCCTGCGACCATCACACCATCAAGGGATAAAACCCCACGGCGTGGGGTTTTGAATTTCTACACTCTTCGACCAGCTTACTGACCTGAAGGGATCTGCTGGGTAATGCAGTGGATATTGCCACCGCCCAGCAGGATCTCGCGGGCCGGTACGCCGATCACGGTGTGCTCCGGGAAGATCTCTTCCAGAATGCGCTGGGCTTCGCCATCGGTGGCGGCATCCAGCAGCGGGTAGACGATGCGATCGTTGGTGATGAGGAAGTTCACATAGGAACCGGCCAGACGGCCTTCTGCCTCGCGCGGCACACCGCTGCCGCTCTCGACGCCGGCAGACTCCTCTTCAGTGCAGAACAGCGGGCCCGGCTGGGGCAGCTTCCACACTTTCAGCTTGCGACCCTTGGCATCGACCGCCGCTTCCAGCACCTTGAGGGCGGCCACGGAGCGGGCGTACTGGGGATCGTTCTGGTCGTCAGTCCAGTGCAGCGCCACTTCACCCGGACGCACGAAGCAGCACATGTTGTCGATGTGGCCGTCGGTTTCGTCCATGTAGACGCCTTCGTCCAGCCAGATAAAGCTGGTAACGCCCAGATAGTCGCGCAGGTAAGCCTCGATCTGCTCTTTGGTCAGGTGCGGGTTGCGGTTTTCGTTGAGCAGGCACTCGGCGGTGGTCAGGCAGGTGCCTTCGCCATCGACGTGGATCGAGCCCCCTTCCAGAATCAGCGGCGCATCGTAGCGAGCCATCTCGTGTTGGGTCAGCATCTGGGCTGCCACTTCCTCATCCTGATTCCACGGGTAGTAGAGACCGCCCTTGTGACCACCCCAGGCGTTGAAGCCCCAATCCACGCCACGGCACTCGCCGGCAGCGTTGGTAACGATGGTCGGGCCGGTATCGCGGGCCCAGCAGTCATCGCTGTCCATTTCGACCAGAGTGACGTGGGCGGGCATGATGGCACGGGCCTGCTCCATAAACTGGGCCGGTACACCCATAAAGACCGGGGTGGCGCCACCGATGGCATCGGCCACCTTGGCGAAGGTCTCTTGCGCGAAGCGACCGGCTACGCGCCAGTTGTCCGGGCGAAACGGCCAGATCATCCAGACGGCCTGCTGGTGCGCCCACTCGGCGGGCATGGTGAAGCCGTCGGCGGCCGGCGTGGAGTTAATGGTCTTGATGCTCATCGCAAGGCTCCTTGCATGGATTGAGGCCCCCGTTTACGCCAGATGCGGCGCGGGAACCTTGGAAAAATAACAGTGAGTCGCAGATTAAGACGTTGCGCCCCCATCCATCAAATGAATAGGATGGATTGTCCCATAAACACGGCGAATAATCCCCCCATGAAACTACACCAGCTCGACCTCAATCTGCTGCTCGCTTTTGACGCCCTGATGACGCAGGGCAGCGTCACCCGCGCCGCCGAGGCGCTCTTTATCAGCCAGCCCGCCATGAGCCACTCCCTTAACCGGCTGCGCACCTTTCTCGGCGACCCGCTTCTGGTGCGCACCCCGCAGGGGATGCTGCCGACCCCGCGCGCCCAACGGCTGCATCTCGGGGTGCAGCAGGCGCTGCGGCTGCTGGAGCAGCAGCTCACCGAAGAAGAGGAGTTCGAGCCAAGCCAGTCGAAGCGACGCTTCGTGCTCTGCACCACAGATTACGTGGAGTGTGTGCTGATCCCGCCGCTTATTCAGCGGCTCAGACGGCTGGCGCCCGGGGTCACCATCGAGATCCGCATCCTGCGCGACACCCTGCCAGAGGCCGAACTGGCAAGCGGCGAGATCGATCTGGTGCTGGGCTTTGACGAGTACATGCAGGTGCCGGGGTATCTGGGCAAGGAGACCTGGCTCACCGAGCCGCTGGCCGGCCTGGTGCGCGCCGATCTGCCCATTGCCAAATCGGCCCCCGCCGGCGCCGAGGATGACCCCTCCCAATGGATGGAGCGCATCACCTTGCAGCAGCTCATCGCCATGCCCCACGTGTTCCACTCGCCCCTTGGCACCTCGGAGGCGAGCCTCGACCGCTATCTGAAGAGTCAGGGCTTTAGCCGCACCATCTCGGTCAACAGCCAGAGCTATATGTCCGCCGCCGCCATCGTCAGCCAGAGCGATCACCTGCTGGTGCTACCCAGCATGGTAGCCGAGCTGCTCGCCACCCACTGGCCGCTGAAAAGCCTGCCGCTGCCCGAAGATGTGCCCGACTACCACCTCAACTGCGTCTGGCACCCCGTGCACGCGCAGCAACCGGCGCTGGTATGGCTGAAAGATTTGATGCAGGAACTGGTGGGGCCGAGGTAGGGCCGCAGCGTCTGGCATACCCCATCGGCGCATACGCAACAACCGGCACAGGTGTGGCTCAAGGATTTGATGAAGGAGCTTGTTGGCCGACCATGATGCCCAAACCGAACCTCGATCAATTCCCTCTCCCTCTGGGAGAGGGTTAGGGTGAGGGCGGCTCCCTCCCCCCTCATCCCCAGCCCTTCTCCCGCAAGGGGAGAAGGGAGCCGTTACGCTGCAACTTGCAGCATCGTAGACAGCCAGGCGATTCCCCATATATTCAAAAAGTTACCGTCATCTTCCTATTACTCAATCCAGCTTCCCCTGCTCGAATCCGGCAATGAACACAGTGATGATCAGCCCAATCCCAACCACAACTCGATCTGTTCCCTCTCCCATTGGGAGAGGGCTAGGGTGAGGGGACGCAATACCCAACCAGTAAACAGATGGGAAGCTGGCTATATCTATAAGGCGATACAGAGTGGGAGCAATTAATGGAGAGCAACCGTGGTGCCAAGAGACTGAGACGAGATGCCACACAGGCAGAGCAGAAACTGTGGCAACAGTTGCGCAATCGCCGTCTGGCGGGGCTGAAATTTCGCCGCCAAATGCCCATCGGCCCCTATGTGGTGGACTTCATCTGCCTTGAACAGGGATTGGTCATCGAAGTGGATGGTTCGCAACATGGAACACTAGCGAACCAGATGCATGATGAGGCTCGGACAGCTTATCTCAACCAGCAGGGATTTCGGGTGATACGAGTGTGGAATAACGATGTACTGGGCAGGCTCAACTCCGTGCTGAATTTTATCCTGCTCTCATTACGCCAATCTGGTTGACCCCTTCCCCCTCAATTCAAAAAGCAAAGAAGGAGAAGGGGAAACCGAACTTACGCCCGCAGGGCCCGCATCAGCTGGGCGACTACGTCGTCGAGCAGAGGGCGATCGGGGCGGCACTGGGCGAAGGTGACCAGACCTTGCAGGTTGATCAGCAGCAGGGCGGTGAGGGTGTGGATATTGCTATCCGGGGCCAGTTCACCCTTGGCCTGCGCCTGTGTCAGCAACTCGGCCAGATCCTGCTCCAGCTCGCCATAGATCCCCTTGACCCGCTGGGTCAGCTCCTCATCCTGCTCGCTCAGCTCCATCATGGTGCGGGTCACCAGACAGGAGCCGCAGAGCGCCTCCCCCACAATCCGGTCGAGATAGGCCGCAAGGCCCGCCAGCGGGCTCGGGTTGTCGAGCAGGGAGCGGCGCAGGGTGCGTTTGCCCTCGACATAGTGATCCACCGCCGCCAGCAGCAGGCCGCGCTTGTTGCCAAAGGCGCCGTAAATGCTGCCCGGGTGCAGGCCGGTGGCGGCCACCAGCTCCTGCATGGTGGTCTTGGCATATCCCTTGGCGCGAAACGCTTCCATGGCATTTCGCAGTACCTCGTCCCGATCAAACTCGGCTATGCGCATGGCTCCTCCCGTGGGAAATGGTTCACCGGCAAGGGGCAACAGGGCCCGCCGATAAAGAGTGGCTGGAAAGGGTGGCAAGTTTACCCCAGCCGCCCGCTCGGGCCAACCTTCTTGAACGCGCATTCAAAAAAAGCTTGCGCCC
Source organism: Aeromonas sp. Lyrl_2 (assembly GCF_051948815.1). NCBI lineage: Bacteria > Pseudomonadati > Pseudomonadota > Gammaproteobacteria > Aeromonadales > Aeromonadaceae > Aeromonas > Aeromonas sp. Lyrl_2. The sequence goes on along the minus strand of NZ_JAYJLJ010000027.1, from coordinate 30,123 downwards.
GACGCAAAAAACGTCTTGAATGCACGTTCAAGAATAACCCGTTCAGGACAACCTATCATGAATACCCTGTTTCAGCCGTATCGACTCAATGACACTCTGACCCTGGCCAACCGTTTCATGATGGCCCCGCTCACCCGCTGCATGGCAGGCCCAGGTCTGGTGCCGACCGAGCAGATGGCTGCCTATTACGGCCGCCGCGCCGACATCGGCCTGATTGTTTCAGAGGCCGTCATCATCCGCCCCGATGCTCAGGGCTACCCCAATACCCCGGGTCTCTTCACCCAGGCGCAGATCGATGGCTGGAAGAGAGTGACCAGCGCCGTACATGCCAAAGGCGGCAAGATCTTCGCCCAGCTGTGGCACGTCGGTCGCCTCTCCCACCCCTTCTTCCATCAGGCTGAAGTGCTGGCCCCCTCTGCCGTGGCGCACGAAGGCACAGTGCCCCGCATGCGCGAGCTGACCTATCAGGTGCCGCGTGCCCTGACCGAGGCCGAAATCGCCCAGCTGGTGCAGGATTACGCCCAGGCCGCTGCCAACGCCATCGAGGCGGGCTTTGACGGGGTGGAGATCCACGGTGCCAACGGCTACCTGATCGACCAGTTCCTGCACCACTCCACCAACCTGCGCAGCGACAACTACGGTGGCAGCCCGGAAAATATGAGCCGCTTCGCGCTGGAAGTGGTCGATGCCATCAGCGCCCGTATCGGTGGTGATCGGGTAGGTATTCGCCTCTCCCCGGGTGCCTATGTCCATCTGGCGGGCAGCCCGGAAGATCGCGCCGTGTTCGACTATCTGCTGGGCAAGCTGAACGATCGCCCGCTGGCCTATATCCACCTCGGCATCTTCGATGACAACCTCACTTTCGATTATCTGGGTGGCCGCGCCTCCGACTATCTGCGCGCCCACTACAAAGGCAATCTGGTCGGCGTGGGCAACTACGACGCCGAGCGCGCCGCTGCGGCCATCGAGGCCAACCGCTTCGACCTGGTGGCCATCGGTCGTCCGCTTATCGCCAACCCGGACTATCTGTCCAAGGTGAAGAAGGGTGAAGCGCTGGTGCCCTACGCCGACACCATGCTGGCCGAGCTGGTATAACAGCCCGCTATCGCCAGACAACAGGCAATAAAAAACGAGGGGAGCTGTTGCTCCCCTCGTGCTATCTGGCTGATGCCGTATTGCGTTGGTGCGGACTTAATTGGTACGAAATAGCGCCTCGATGGAGAGCCCCTGACTCAGCAGGATCTCCCGCAGACGGCGCAGCCCCTCCACCTGGATCTGGCGTACCCGCTCGCGGGTCAGGCCAATCTCGGCCCCCACATCCTCGAGGGTGGCCGGCTCGTACCCCAGCAGACCGAACCGGCGTGCCAGCACTTCCCGCTGTTTGGGGTTAAGCTCCTCCAGCCAGTGGACAATGCTGCTGCGCATATCATCTTCCTGTGACTCCAGCTCAGGCCCCATGCCGCGCTCGTCGGAGAGCACATCCAGCAGCGCCTTGTCGCGATCGCCGCCGATGGGGGTGTCCACCGAGGTGATCTTCTCGTTGAGCTTGAGCATGCGGTTCACATCATCCACCGAACGATCCAGCGCGAAGGCGATATCCTCGGCGGTCGGTTCATGATCGAGACGGTGAGAGAGTTCGCGCGCGGTGCGCAGGTAAACGTTTAACTCCTTGACCACATGAATGGGCAGACGGATGGTGCGGGTCTGGTTCATGATGGCCCGCTCGATGGTCTGACGGATCCACCAGGTGGCATAGGTGGAGAAACGGAAGCCGCGCTCGGGGTCAAACTTCTCGACCGCACGGATAAGGCCGAGGTTGCCCTCTTCGATGAGATCCAGCAGCACCAGGCCGCGGTTGTTGTAACGACGGGCGATTTTGACCACCAGTCGCAGGTTGGACTCGATCATGCGCTTGCGGGCGGCTTTGTCACCTCGCAAGGCACGACGGGCGTAGTAGACTTCCTCTTCGGCAGTGAGCAGCGGGGAGAAACCTATCTCCCCCAGATAGAGTTGCGTGGCATCCATCACCTTGTTCAGCTCAGGTGCCAGCAACTCATCGGAGATAGTCTCGTCCGCCTCGGCGGCTACCTCCTGCAACTCTTCTACCTCGTGAGATTCGGGTTCAGCGTCAAACTCTAACTCTGCATCCTGCATTACCAGTTGTTCTTGGCTCATGGTGTGTCTCCCTGACGTTACCAGAGTAAGACGGTCTCTCTGGGGTTAACGCTTTGGCAAATAGCTCATCGGATTGATCGACTTGCCTCTGTACCGGATCTCGAAATGCAATCGCACATCCGGCGCGTCCGTGCTACCCATGTTGGCAATGACCGAGCCCCCCTTGACGCTGTCCCCTTCCTTCACCCGCAACTCGTCGTTGTGTGCGTAAGCGGAGAGATAGTCATCATCATGCTTGAGGATAATCAGCTTGCCGTACCCCCTTAAAGCACTGCCAGCGTATACCACTTTACCGCTGCTGGCGGCGTAGACGGGTTGCCCCTTCTGGCCGGCTATGTCGATCCCCTTGTTACCCTGTTCTGCAACAGAGAACCCCTCGACAATCCGGCCTTTTGCGGGCCAGTGCCAAGCAAGTCTCGACTGGGAGTTGTTTGTTTTTTGTTCTTTGGACTGAGCGTATTCCTTCGGTGCTGCCGGAGCAACGGATTTCTGAGAGATGAATGGCGTGGTCTGACCAGATCCACTCGGCTCGGCCAACGGACGCGGACCGCTGCTCGGACGGCTCACGGCCACCGGTGTCACGGTTGCCGGACGAGTCGCAGCTACCATCTGGGTCGAACCGCCGCCTGCGGTCTGGACATTGAGCACCTGACCCGGTTGCAGCGCATAGGGGGCGCTCAGGTTGTTGCTCTGGGCCAGCGCCTGCGGTGTCATGCCGAACTGGCGGCCGATGCTGCTCAGGGTATCGCCGCGGCGCACCTCATAGGTACCGGTGCTACGACTGCTGCCCACGCTGGCGCTGGAACCATCGAGTCGCAGTCGCTGCCCCGGATAGATGTTGTAGGGCGGGCTGATGTTGTTGAGGCTGGCCAACGAGGGTACGTCGTTGCCGGAGTTGAAGGCGATGGAGTAGAGGGTATCGCCCCGCTTCACCACATAGCTGCCGCCCTGAATGGGGGCGCTGACCTGGGCACCGCTTTGGCGAGCCGGAATGGTCGAGACAAACTGCCCCTCATCAACACCATCTACCGGAGCTGCATTTTTACTGGAGGAGCAGGCAAGCAGCAGCCATGACAACACCACGACACTGCTTCCTTGCCAAATACGCGAACGCATAATGGATCCTTAACGACTAAACCAGAAATAGGCCACCACGGCCAGACCAATACAGAGCCAACCGAGCACATCTACGTAGTGCATCAGTTTGCGTTCCATCTTCTCGCCACCCCAGCGCATCAGGCCTGCAACCAGGAAAAAGCGCATGCCACGACCGATGAGGGAGGTGATGATGAAGGGCAGCAGAGCCATTTGCAACAACCCTGCCGTCACGGTAAACACCTTGTAGGGGATAGGGGTGAAGCTGGCAATGAAAATGACCCAGATCCCCCACTGCTCAAACCAGTGGCGAGCGATTTCGATCTTGTCCTGATAACCCACAGACTCCACCAGTGGCAGCACGACCGGATCCCACAGCGCATAGCCAAGGGCATAGCCAAACAGGGCGCCCAGCACAGAGAAGACGGTAGCCAGTGTGGCGTAGTGCCATGCCTTGTGGGGCTTGGCGAGCGCCATCGGCGCCAGCATCACATCCACCGGGATCGGCCAGAATACCGACTCGATGAAAGCGGTGATGGAGAGATACCAGGGGGCATGCTTGTGGCGAGCCCACTGCATCACCAGTACGTACAAACGGGAAAACAACTTCACTCAACATCTCCGTCAATCAGGGGAACAAAACGTACCGGCTCCAGAATACGGCTGGTCAGCTGGGATCCGGATCGTTCGATCAGTTGCAGGGTTTGCTGGCTGTCACCCACGGGCAACACCAGTCGGCCCCCTTCGGCCAGCTGATCGGTGAGCGCCGTCGGGATCTCGCTCGCCGCGGCCGTCACCAGAATGGCGTCATAAGGCCCCTTGTTGGGCCACCCCAGCCAGCCGTTGCCGTGCTTGGCCGAGACATTGTGCAGATCGAGCTGGCGCAGTCGGCGTCGGGCCTGGAACTGCAGCGACTTGATCCGCTCCACGGTATACACATGCTCCACCAGATGGGCGAGGATCGCCGTCTGGTAACCGGAGCCAGTGCCAATCTCCAGCACGTGGGCCGGATCATTTTGCATCAGCAGCTCGGTCATTCGCGCCACCATATAGGGCTGCGAAATGGTCTGGCCATGGCCAATGGGCAAGGCGGTGTTGTCCCACGCCTTGTGCGCCATGGCCTCGTCCACGAACAGCTGGCGCGGCACTTTCGCGATGGTCGCCAGCACGCGAAAATCGCGAATATCCTGCGCAATGAGCTGATTTAACAGGCGCTGTACTATCACACCACCCTCATCCCTGCAGATCTAACCAGGCCCCCAGACCGGCGAGACTGTCGTAGGCAGTCATGTCGATGGTCAGAGGGGTAATCGAGACATAGCCCTGCTCGATGGCAGCAAAATCGGTGCCTTCACCGGCATCCTGCTGGCTACCGGGGGGGCCGATCCAGTAGATGGGCTGGCCACGGGGATCCTCGGTGCAGATCACCGACTCCGCCCGGTGGCGATTGCCAAGGCGGGTGGTCTTGATCCCCTTGATCTGCTCGAGGGGCAAGTCCGGCACGTTGACGTTGAGGATCTGATCGGCAGGCAGGGGGTGTTTCATCAGCCCCTTCACCAGCAGGGCCGCATAGTGGGCCGCCGTGGCGAAGTGGGTCTTGCCTACCAGCGAGATGGCGATGGAGGGATAGCCAAGATGGCGCCCCTCGGTGGCCGCGGCGACTGTGCCCGAGTAGATGACATCATCCCCCAGGTTGGCACCGTGGTTGATGCCGGCCACCACCATGTCGGGTTCAGGACGCACCAGCTCGTTGACCGCCAGATGCACGCAGTCGGTAGGCGTCCCCTTCACCGCATAGCTCTCGCACCCATTAAAGCCGTTTTCTGCAATGCGGGTAACCCGCAGCGGTACTTCCAGCGTCAGGGAGTGACTCGCGCCGCTGCGGTTGCGATCCGGCGCCACCACAATGACCTCGCCGCAGGCGCGCAGCGCCTCGCTGAGGGCACGAATCCCCTCGGCATGCACACCATCATCATTACTGACCAGAATTCGCATCGGTCTGATTCCTGAAACCGTGATCGGCCTCTTCGGCCTGCATTAACTCGCGCACCACGCTGGTGGCAAACGCGCCCGCCGGCAGGAAGAAGGAGAGGGTCAGCGCCTCGCCGTCCAGCTGCCAGCTCATCTGCTCCGGCTTGAGCAGCAGCGGGCGGCGGTCCTGATCCAGCCCGGCCTTCTCCAGCCCGTCACACCAATCGCTGTAAGGAGCCAGCACGCCCTGTTCGAACTCGGCAGCGGCGCCCTGACTGGCCAAACGGCCACGGCCCCACTGGGGCGCGGTAAGTTGCACGTCGCCGGAGGCAAGACGCGCTTCCAGCTCGGGGGTCACGCTCTCTTCGCTGAAGATGGAGTGGCTGCCCTTGAGCATCACGCAATCACCGGCCAGCAGCTGATGAGCCAGCCCCTGCTCGATACGGGCGCTGACAATGGCGTTGAACAGCATGCTGCGGGCGGCAGAGAGGTAGAGGGAACGCTTGTTGCGATCCTTGATCCGCTTGCCGGCAAACATCGCCTTGGCCGCTTCCAGGTTGTTGCCATCGCGGCCAAAACGCTGCTCACCATAGTAATTGGGTACACCCTGAGTGGCGATGGCCTGCAGGCGCGCTTCCAGCCCGTCGGCTTGTTCCAGACCGGTGAGACGCAGGGTGAAGTGGTTGCCCTTGAGGTAGCCGACCCGCAGCTTCTTATTGTGGCGCTTCACCTCGAGGATCCGGATGCTGTCACCCTCGATGACGGAGAGGTCCGGCTCGGCCTTGCCCGGCAGGTGAATGCCGAACCACTGCTCGGTCACCGCGTGGCGATCCTTCAGGCCCGCCCAGGTCACCGCATTGCGGTTGACTCCAGCCGCATCGGCCAGCAGACCCGCTACCCAGGCGGTGTTTTCGCCGGTTTTGCGCACCCGGACGAAGATATGCTCCCCTTCCCCGCAAGGCTCGAAGCCGAGATCTTCATTGACCACGAAGTCGGCGGCCTCGGCCTTGAGGATACCGCGGGCGGTGGGCGCCCCGTGCATATAGGCAAGTTGTTCCAGCATTATTGTTTCACCAGTAGGACGACGGCTTCGGTGGCGATCCCTTCCTTGCGCCCCGTAAACCCAAGCTGTTCGGTGGTGGTCGCCTTGACGTTCACCCGGTTCAAATCACATTGCAGATCGGCGGCCAGCACGGCGCACATGGCGTCGATATGGGGCGCCATTTTGGGGGCTTGGGCGATGATGGTCACATCTAGGTTGCCGATGGCATACCCCGCCTTCTGTACCCGGACAAAGACATCACGCAGCAGAATGCGACTGTCGATCCCCTTGAACTCGGCAGCGGTATCGGGGAAGTGGCGACCGATGTCACCGGCACCGATAGCCCCCAGCAGGGCATCGCTTACCGCGTGCAGCACCACGTCGCCGTCAGAGTGGGCAACCAGCCCCTGCTCGTAGGGAACCGGCACGCCACCCAGCATGCAGGGGCCAACACCACCAAATTTATGGACATCAAAACCATGACCAATGCGCATCATCAGCGGCAACCTCCCAACATGCTGAAACCAACCCCATCAATTTTGTGTACGTCCACACCATGTCCAATCCGGATCATGCTAACTCCTTGTTCGGGCCTGTTTGTTCGAGACACTCTGCTCTGAACGGTCTGTTCTGACTGAGGGGCTTATGCCTGCTGGCTTAAAAACAGCCCCGCCAGCGACAAGTCTTCCGGCCGGGTCACTTTGATATTGTCGGCGCGCCCCTCCACCATCCGCACCGTGAATCCGGCCCGCTCCATGGCGGAGGCCTCGTCGGTGATGGTGGCGCCCAGCAGCAACCCCTCTTCGAGCGCCCGTTTCAGGGCACGGGTCGGGAACATCTGCGGCGTCAGGGCATGCCAGAGCTGCTCGCGCTCGACGGTAGCGATGATATTGCCCTCCCCATCGGAGCGTTTCATGGTATCGCGCACCCGACTGCCGAGAATGGCACCGCCGCAGTTCATGGCCGCGGCAATCAGCGCATCGAGATCGCCGTGAGTCAGACAGGGACGGGCCGCATCGTGCACCAGCACCCACTCCCCTTGCGCCACATGGAGGCCATGGAGGACGGAGAAGGCGCGCTCGGCGCCTCCCTCTACCCGCACAATCCGCGGGTCGGCCGCCACGGGTAGGGCCTCGAACCAGCGGTCATGGGGCGCAAGCGCCACGATCACCTGGGCGATGGCCGGGTGGGAGAGCAGCCGCTCCAGGGTATGTTCGAGAATGGTTTTACCCGCCAGTTGCAGGTACTGCTTGGGGCAATCGGCCCCCATCCGGCTGCCGATACCGGCGGCAGGGACGATCGCCGTCAGGCCGGATATCCGGCTGGCATCAGTCATCGTAGGGCTCATCGTCCGGCGCTGTCTCTTTGTCTTTCTCTTTGGGGATGATCCGGTAGAAGGTCTCCCCCTGCTTGATGTAACCCAGATCGTTGCGCGACAACTCCTCGATGGCCTCGAGGCCAGAGGTGAGATCATCTATCTCGCGGTAAATGAGGTCGTTACGATCCTTGAGAGTCTGGTTGTCCCGCTGTTGCTGCGAGATGGCCTCCGACAGGTTCTGATAATCGGATAGCCCGTTCTTCCCCAGCCAGAGGTCATATTGCAGTCCCCCCAGCAGGAGGATCAGGATCAGGGTGAATAGCCGCATGCACTAGGTCTCCTTCAGGCGGCCTAGTGTCCCATATTCGGTGCCAAGACAAAAGAAAGCGAGCACCCGGGAGCCACCGGCCGAACATAAAAAAGTGCCCAAGAGTGAATCAGATAGCACAAAGCCCCGCCAAACCGGTGCAAGGATGGCCAACCAGGGCGCTCCTTGTCCGGGGGCGGGGCTCTCAATCAGAAAGCGGTAAGGGGGATCAGTTCACCACGACCGGCTCTCCCGCGCTCTCGGCCGGCGTGTTGTACTCCTCCTCGGCATCGCGGAAACGCTCCAGCATCGCTTTTGAGGGCGCTTCGCCCAGCAGACTGCCCACCACGATGGCCAGCAGTGCAAACAGGAAGCCCGGGATGATCTCATACAGCCCCAGCCAGCCGAACTGCTTCCAGACGATGACGGTGATGGCTCCGACCAGCATGCCCGCCAGCGCGCCATTGCGGGTCATTCGCGGCCACAGCACCGATAGCAGCACCACGGGACCAAAGGCGGCACCGAAACCGGCCCAGGCGTAGCTCACCAGCCCCAGCACCCGGTTTTCCGGATTCATGGCGACGGCGATGGCAATCACCGCGATCAGCAGCACCATCAGGCGACCCACCCACACCAGCTCACGCTGGGAGGCGTTCTTGCGCAGGAAGGGTTTGTAGAGATCCTCTGTGATGGCGCTGGAGCAGACCAGTAGTTGACAACTTAGAGTGCTCATTACTGCCGCCAGGATGGCGGAGAGCAGCACCCCGGCGATCCAGGGGTTGAACAGGATCTTGGAGAGCTCGATAAAGACCCGCTCCGGGTTGCCGGTCACTCCAGCCGCCACTTCCGGGAAGCGGGCAAAATAGGCCAGCCCGAAGAAGCCGATGGCCACTGCGCCTGCGAGGCAGAACACCATCCAGGTCATGCTGATGCGACGGGCATTGGCCATGGAGTGGTGGGAATCCGCCGCCATGAAACGGGCCAGAATGTGGGGCTGACCGAAGTAACCAAGGCCCCAGGCCATCAGCGAGACAATGGCGATCACATCCAGATTCTTGAACATGTCGAGGTTGGTGGCGCTCTTGGCGGCCACCTCGATAATGGCGCTGTCTATCCCGCCGACGGCGATGATGACGAAGACCGGGGTCAGGATCAGGGCGAAGATCATCAGGGTCGCCTGCACCGTATCGGTCCAGCTCACCGCCAGGAAGCCGCCGAAGAAGGTGTAGGTGATGGTGGCGGCGGCACCGACCCAGAGGGCGGTGTTGTAATCCATGCCGAAGGTGCTCTCGAACAGGCGGGCACCGGCCACCACGCCGGAGGCGCAATAGATGGTGAAGAAGAGCAGGATCACCAGCGCCGAGAGAATGCGCAGCACCTTGCTGTGATCTTCAAAGCGATAGGTGAAGTAGTCCGGCAGGGTCAGGGCATTGCGGTTCTTCTCGGTATGTACCCGCAGGCGACCCGCTACCCAGCGCCAGTTGAGGTAGGCGCCGATCACCAGACCGATGGCGATCCAGCTCTCGGAGATGCCGCTGACGAAGACGGCGCCGGGCAGCCCCATCAGCAACCAGCCGCTCATGTCGGAGGCGCCGGCAGAGAGAGCGGTCACCCAGCTCCCCATCCGGCGGCCGCCCAGAATGTAGTCATCAAAGTTGCGGGTGGCACGATAGGCGACAAAGCCGATCAACACCATTCCGAGGATATACACCAGGAAGGTGATTAACATGGGTGTGCTAGCTGTCATGCAAAACTCCGTTTTGTGTCATTTTCTGCCCGCTCTGGTGACGGGCTCATCCCTAAAAAACCGGCCTAGCTTAATCAGCCGTTCGCGCCAGCTCAACCACTTTTAACAAACACAAAACACAATAAAAACCTTTGCGCATCAAATCATCTGCCGCATCAAGAGGATGGCGCCAGATTTCCTGCCGTGGCCGTGACGGTCATCTCGCAGCGCCAGCCGCTACTGAGCGTTATGTTTTCACATTTTGTTACTATCCATTTTTTTACAAGCCAGCGCCCCGCTCCTACACTCCCCGCCCTGTCTCATCACACCAGTCAGAGGTCGGCACCATGTCATCTCATCTGTCACACCTGCGAACCCTCGCCCGCCGCCTTCACCCGGTGGAGGAGTCGGGTCATCTCATCCGACGGGCCAAGTATGTGGGGCGTCTCTGGCTCAATCCCGGCGCCCGCGCCCTCTATCGCCAGCAGCAGGAGCAACCGCTGCTGGCGCAGGCGATCAGCCGCTTCCCCGATATTCTGGAAAAGCCGATTCACCCCTATCGCCACAAGGGGCTCCGCAAGCGCCTGCGAGCCGGGCTTATCAGCGGCCACTACCAGCAGCTGGCACGTCAGCTGCCCAAGGCGCAACAGCTGGCAATCTACAGCGGGCGCGGCCTGCTGCTGACCCAGTGGCAGAGCGACAAGCTGACGGCACCGCTGACCCTGCAACTGGATTACCAAACCCACATGGGCAAAGAGGGGGAGATGAGCCTGACCCTCAAGCTGGGTGACGCGGCCCTCTATTACATGGCCCTCAATCTGCGCCCCGCACCGAACCCGACCCTCGAAATCTGCTCGCTGCAGGGCGGCAAGGGGCAGAGCGAGGAGATCAAGCAGGTCACCAAGGCGTGCGGCGGACTGCGCCCCATGTCCCTGCTGGTCTATATGGCCGCCGAGCTGGCTCGGGGGCTGGCGTGCAAGAGCCTGCTCGGGCTCCGCACCCAAAGCCACGTCTATCAGAGCAGCAAACGCACCGCCGATCGGGTCAAGTTCGACCTCGACGGCTTGTGGCAGGAGCATCAGGGCAGCGTGCAGGATGAACTCTGGATGAGCCTGCCGCTGGAGGTGCCCCGCAAGACACTGGAGGAGATCCCCTCCCGCAAGCGGGCCAGCTACAAGGCGCGCTACCAGCTGCTCGATCAGCTCGGCAGCGAGCTGCAGGCAAATCTGCTGCGAAGCTGAGTCAACCTAGCAGAAACAAAAAGGGCGAACAGCATGCTGTTCGCCCTTTGTCATGACGGGGATTTACCGTTAGCGGTTGATCGCCATCGGCATGCCGTTGCGCTGCTCCAGCGCCTGCTTCACCAGTTGGGAGTCGCTGTCGGCGTGGGCAATGAAGCGGGTCACCGCCGGAGTCATCGGCAGCGGTGCCGGCAGCTTGGAGTTGAACTCCTCTTCGCTACGCGACAGCGGCTGATGCACTTCCAGATAGCGGACACCGTTGGGCTCGAGAGAGGCCTTGATCGGCTGGTTGACGAACTGGACGCGGGTACCGACCGGTACCTGCTTGAACAGGTAGGCGATGTCGTCGTTGCGCAGACGCACGCAACCGTGGCTCACCCGCAGGCCGATGCCGAAGTTGGCGTTGGTTCCGTGGATGGCGTACATCTTGCCGATGTAGAGGGCAAACAGACCCATGGGGTTGTCCGGACCGGCCGGCCATACCGCAGGCAGGCTCTCGCCACGGGCGGCATATTCGGCATGCATCTTGGCGGTCGGGGTCCAGGTCGGGCCCGCTTTCTTGCGCTGCACGCTGGTCACCCAGTTTTCCGGAGTATCGGTACCGAGCTGGCCGATACCGATGGGCAGCACTTCCACCACTTTTTTACCCTTGGGGTAGTAGTAGAGGCGCATCTCGGCCACGTTCAGCACGATCCCTTCACGGGGGGCATCCGGCAGGATCAGCTGCTGGGGGATCACCAGCTTCTCGCCGGTCTGTACCAGCAGGGGATCCGCATCGGGGTTGGCTTCGGTCATGTTGGTGAGCCCCAGCTGGAATTTGGCCGCAATGGCCTCCAGCGGCTGGCCGTTCTCTTCGGCCGGAACCACGTATTCCAGATTTTCCCCTACCAGACGGCTGTTGGCCGCAGGCAGAGCATATTCAACAGCGAAAACCGGCGCAGCGGTCAGCAGCAGGCTGTAGCAGAGTGTTGCCACACTATTGCGAAGGAGCTTCATAACTTTCCCATGATGATGACTTGAAGTGACGTCTCTGGGCTGGCAGCTGATCAAGAGGGGATCAGGGGCGCGAAGAGAAGGCCGCCATTTTTCTCCTCTGCACGGCAAATTTCAACTGACAAGTGGCGACGGGTCGATGATTAATATGCGGTTTTTTCCACGTCCTCGACCCGCCCCATTTCCCTGTTTATCCCCGTTGCCAGGCACGCATATCGTAACCTGTGGGAGATTGATGCAACCGCAGATGAAATTGCTCAATGATGGCGAAGATATGGTCGAAAATATCGGCCTGGATCCCTTCGTAATCGGCCCATGCGGTAGTCGCGGTGAAGCAGTAAATTTCCAGCGGCAAACCGTCTGACGTGGGTGCCAGCTGGCGCACCATCAGGGTCATGTCCTTGCGAATGCCGGGGTGGGCGCGCAGGTAGGCATCCAGATAGGCGCGCAGGGTGCCGAGGTTGGTGAGGTGACGACCATTGATGGGACAGCTCAGGGCATCGCTCAGCTGCTGGTTGTAAGCGCTCAGCTCCTGCTCCTTGCGGCTGAGATAGGGTGCCAGCAGTTGGGCCTGCTTGAGCTGCAACTGCTCCTCGGCCGTCAGAAAGCGCACGCTGGTCATGTCGATATTGACGCTGCGCTTGATGCGGCGGCCACCGGACTCGGTCATCCCCTGCCAGTTCTTGAAAGAGTCGGAGATCAGGGCATAGGTGGGAATGGTGGTGATGGTCTTGTCCCAGTTCGACACCTTGACCGTGGTGAGGCCAATATCGGTCACCTCGCCATCGGCGCCGTACTTGTCCATCTGCAGCCAGTCACCGACGCTCAGCATCCGGTTGGCGGAGAGCTGGATCCCCGCCACCAGCCCGAGGATGGGGTCCTTGAACACCAGCATCAGCACTGCGGTCATGGCACCCAGACCGCTGAACAGGAACAGCGGCGACTTGCCGAGCAGCAGGGCGATCATCAGGATGCCCACCAGAATGCTGCCTACCAGCTTGGCCCCCTGGAAGATGCCACGCAGGGGCAAATCCCGACCAAGGCGGGTGTAACGGCTCACCGACAACAGGCAGTCGAGCAGGGCGAAGAAGGCCAGCAGCAGGAACAGCAAAATCCAGAGCTGGGCCACCATTTCGATAAGCTTGAGGCTATCCGATTGACGGGGCAGCCAGATCTCCGCCTGACCGAGCAGCACGGCCCCCTGCAAAACGAAGGCGAGCCGGTTGAAGAGGCGCTGTTGCAGCTGGGGCGGCAGCCACACCTGCTTGGCCTTGCCGAGGATCCCCACCAGCCGGACCAGCAACACCCGGTGCAGCGCCATGTGCAGCAGCAACGAGGTGATGACGATAAAGCCCAGCGCGATCACCAGCGCCATCAGGTTGGTCACTTCCACCCCAAGGCCCGACAACCAGTTAAAAAACGCCTCTTTCATTGCTCTCTCCCGAACCGGGCAGCCCGCTGGCTGCAAAAACAGTGGTGGTCAGGGTACCGCTCCCCTCCCCCATGTCAAATCGGCGTACGCCAGAAATGACAACGCCCGGCACAGGCCGGGCGTTGTTTCAAAGCGAGGCTGACTTAGCAGACCAGGCTCAGGGCATCGCGAGCGATGACCAGCTCTTCGTTGGTCGGGATCACCATGGCGCAACGGCTGTCGGCGGTGGTGATGCGACCTTCGCCACCCAGAACCGCGGCGTTGTTGGCCTCTTTGTCCACCTTGAAGCCAAACAGCGCCAGACGGTTCAGCACCATCTCGCGCACCATGGCGGCGTTCTCACCGATACCACCGGTGAAGACCACGGCGTCCAGACGACCGTCCATCGCAGCGGCATAGGCGCCAACATACTTGGCCACCCGGTAGGTGAAGACATCCAGCGCACGCTTGGCACCGGCGTCGGTGGCGTAGTTGGTGGTGACGTAGCGGCAATCGCTGCTCGCTTCTGTCATCCCCAGCAGACCGGACTCACGGGTCAGGGTGTGGTTGATCTGCTCCACGCTGTAACCGAGCTGGTCGTGCATGAAGAAGACCACGGCCGGATCGATATCACCGGAGCGGGTACCCATCGCCAGACCTTCCAGCGGAGTCAGACCCATGGAGGTGTCTACGGATTCGCCGTTCTTGATGGCGCAGACAGAGGCACCGTTACCCAGGTGGCAGTTGATGATGTTCAGCTCATTCAACGGCTTGCCCAGCTCTTTTGCCGCTTCTTCCGCGATGTAGCGGTGAGAAGTACCGTGGGCACCGTAACGACGGATGCCGTGTTCGCGGTAGAGCTTGTGCGGCAGCGCATAGAGGTAGGCCTCTTGCGGCAGGGTCTGGTGGAAGGCGGTGTCGAACACGGCCACGTTCTTCTCGGACAGCTGCGGGAACACTTTCAGCGCGGCGCGAATACCGATGAGGTGAGCCGGGTTGTGCAGCGGGGCGAACGGAATGGCGGCTTCGATACCGGCGATCACGCCGTCATCGATACGCACGGAGCGGGAGAACTGCTCGCCACCGTGTACGATTCGGTGACCGATGGCCACCAGTTGCTCGGCAAGAGTCGGATCCTGCGGCAGGATGTGACCCACGATATGGTCGAGGGCCTCCTGGTGAGCGGCACCCGCTCCCAGCATGGCTTCGCCCTTGACCCCGTGGAGTTTCCATTTGATACGTGCATCATCCAGATTGAAGCATTCGGCCAGGCCGGACAGCATGTCCTCACCTGTTTCGGCGTCCATTACGGCAAATTTCAGGGAAGAGCTACCGCAGTTAAGGATCAATACCAACTTGCTCATTTTCTACATCTTCCTGTGCTTCGGCTTTATGCCGACAGTGTCGTGTCATCCAAAAGAGGATGGGATTCCCCTGCCGGGGGCTTATGGTCGCAGGAGGGTGCGTCCAATTTTTCAATTCTTGCTCTTGAAAGAGTGATCGCAACTTGTGGTGCGTATCACTGGTTTCAATGCTTGCGAGCCTCAACGCATCAGCTGCGCAGGGCTCGCCTCAATGGGAGTGCTCAGGCGATAGCCAGCAGATCCTTGTGTACCTTGACCACCAGCTTCTTCACCTTGGCGGGCTGATTGAAGGTACAGAGCGGGCGGTGCAGCTCGCCCGGCCAGAAGATGGCGAAATCGCCCGGTTGCAGCGCCAGGTAGCTGGTCTGCTCGTCATCGACAAACCAGAGGTCGGGATGGGGATGGTCGGCGCCGTCGCTCACGTAGTCGTGGGGGCCCACTCCTATCCACTCTTCACCGCGCAGCAGCAACTGGATATCGAGATACTGCTCATGGAATTCGCCACGGCGATCCGCGGCTGGCTCGGTCAGATCCTCGCTCACCAGACAGAACAGGTTGAGGCCATCGATCTCGGTCTTGCCGAGCGGAGCATCACCCCAGTGCGCCACGCTCTTCACCACCTCGGCCATAATGCGGGCCAGCGGGGCGGGCAGCGGCGTCCGCTGCAGGGTGTTCAGGCTACCGGTGATCATGGCGTCTGTTTCCTGTTAGGTATATCTGGGCGGCATCTTTGCCAGCCAATGAAAAAGGACCTGTGACAGGTCCTTCAATAATGCCGTCTGCAATCCGTGCAAACCGGTTTAGAGCTTTTGCTCATGTTCAGCTATATGGGCACTGTTACACACTCGTCAGCACCTTGCCAAGAGACATAATCCCATTTTCATAGTGATCGTACCAGCTGAAACCATATTATTCACCACCCTTTCCCCCTCGACTTTGACCAGACGCAAAAACGGGCGCATCAGCGCCCGTTTTTTTCGCAAAACCGTTTAACAACCGGTTTCATTCAAGCCTTTTTGGCGTTTTCCACCGGTTTGGCGTACATGGCACGCCAGATCGCCTTGTGCTCTTCCGGCACCTCTGACTGACGGGTCAGGAAGGCCGCCTGCTCGATGGTATTGGCCTTGCCGGAGACATCTGCCGCCAGATAGTTGCTGGGGAAGAGGTGGTAGCTGCTCCAGATCGCCTTGTCGATCAGCGCGGCCAGTTCGTCCGGATCGCTGAAGCCCTCGGTAATCGGCGCACCGAAGGAGACGTGTACCCGCCCCTTCATACCGACGATACCGGCGACGATACTCTCGATATCCTCGAACTCGCCCTTCTCGTAGCTGCCGTTGACCGACTTCTCGTAGAGCTCGCGCGCCTTCGCCTTGTCGGTAGGGTCCAGCTCGTAGCTGATGCTGACCGGCACGATATTGAGGCTGCGCATGTACTCGACGAAGTCGATCTTCTGCTTCTTGCCGTCGACGTAGAACATCTTGAGGATGGCGGGATCTGTCTTGTCATCGCCATTCTTGGCGCGCCCTTCCTTCTGGGCGATCCAGATGGAGTGACCTTCGTGAACCGAGTTGCCGATATAGGCAGACAGCTCGCCGAGCGCCTTCATCATCTCCCGCGGCCCCTTGGCGGAGCGTTTGACGATAAAGCTCTTGTTGAGCTTCATCAGCTCGGTAGCGCAGGGTTTGCGCAGCAGGTTGTCACCGATGGCGATGCGCACGGTATCGAAACCGTGGGTGTGCAGCCCCCAGTTGACGAACGCCGGATCCATGGCGATGTCTCTGTGGTTGGAGACAAACAGATAGCCCTGCTCTTTCTTCAGATGCTCGATCCCGGAGAAGGTCACCCCCTTGGTGGAGGTGGCGATCATGCGGGACATATACCGGGTGACCCCCATCTGGACCTGATGCACAGTGGTCACTTTTGACCATTTGCGGCGCAGGAACAGGCGGATCAGCGGGCGGATGGCCCAACCCAGCCAGCTCATCAGGGAACCGAAACGATACTTGGCGATGGCGCCGATAAATTCATCATCCTGGATCAGCCGTTCGATGGCTGCCGGCACTTCTTCATCGCGGTAAGGGCGAATATCCGCGAATCTATCTACTTCAGTCACAATGTCAGCCTTGCATGCTAGGAAACCGCAGCCAACCCGCGTTGGCCGGGGAAAATTCAGGGCGCAATTTTACACGCTTTTATGGCAAGGGGTATGAGACAAGCATGAATAGTGAGATCTGACCAGTTTATTAATCGGATGCCAGTGCCAGCGCGACCGCCGCTTCGGCATGGATGGCGGTAGTATCGTAGAGCGGCACCGCCGCCCGGGCATCCCCCACCAGCAGGGCAATCTCGGTGCAGCCAAGGATCACCGCCTCGGCACCCGCGGCTGCCAGCCCCTCGATAATCGCCAGATACTCGGCCCGCGACGATTCGCGGATCTCCCCCAGACAGAGCTCGTCATAGATGATCCTGTGTACCCGCTCCCGCCCGGTCTCATCGGGTACCAGCACCACCAACCCGAAGCGCTCCTGCAAGCGCCCCTTGTAGAACTCCTGCTCCATGGTGAAGCGGGTGCCGAGCAGGCCAACCCGGGTTATCCCGTCCGCCCGCAATTTGACCGCAGTGGCATCGGCGATATGGAGCAGCGGGATATCGATGGCCGCCTCAATCTCGGGGGCCACCTTGTGCATGGTGTTGGTGCCGATCAGCAAGAAATCGGCGCCGCCATCCTGCAACTTGCGCGCCTCCGCCGCCAGCAGACGGGCGGTAGCGGGCCAGTCACCGGCATGCTGCAACCGCTCGATACCGGCAAAGTCGACACTGTTGAGCAGCACCCGCGCCGAGTGCAAACCACCTAGCTGTGCGCGCACCCCGCGGTTGAGCGCCTGATAGTAACTGACGGTGGACTCCCAGCTCATGCCACCCAGCAGACCGATACATTTCATAGGAACTCCTTTCATCCCAAGGGAGGGCAGAACCACGCCACCTTGCAGGCAAGGTCACGCAGGCGAGATAAAAAAGGCCCCGCAGGGCCAACAAGACAGCCGGTAAAGGCCCGGGTCAACCCCGGGCTAAATCCAGATCATCCCGACACAGGCGGCCGTCGCCAGCCCCATGCCGAGATTGAAACGCCGCCAACCCCGGGCAGTGCGAATGATTTGCCGCACCTGGGCACCAAACAACACCCAGAACGCCCCGGTGTAGAGGCCGGTAATAAAGAAGATCACCAGCACCCAGAGCGCGGAGGGCCAGTAAGCCTCCCCCGCCAGAGTGAAACCGCTGATGGCGGAGAGCGCCATCATCCATGCCTTGGGGTTGAGCAGTTGCAGCATGGCCCCCTGATGGGCGGGAATGAGCGGACGGTTGCCCTCGGCCGGGCCGCTGGCGGTCGCCACCTTCCACGCCAGCCAGAGCAGATACGCCGAGCCGATAATCTTGAGGCCATCGTGCAGCAGCGGCACCTTCTCGAACACCACGCCAAGCCCCAGCGCGGTAGCGAGGATCATCAGATTGATCCCCCCCACCACCCCCACCAGCAGGGGAATCGTGCGGCGAAACCCCTGCGCCGCCCCGGCGCTGGTGAGCAACATGTTATTTGGCCCCGGCGTGCCGCAGGTAACCAGGGCAAACCCCGCCAGGGGCAGTAACCAGTTCAGATCCATCTCAACCTCTTGTCGATTCAACGCCCCAGTTATGGGGAAAGCCTTCTAATATGCAGAGCCAACCCCGTGGCGACAAGTCAGAAATGCCTCTTTCTCGGCCACCTCCCCCTCCAGCGCAACACGGCTCAATACCAGAGCATCACCACGCAGAGCGCCGTCAGCAGGCCGAGAGAACCGTTGAGTCGCCGCCAGCCCCGATCCGAGCTGATCCAGTTGCTCAGCTGATGGCCGAACAATACCCAGACAAAGCAGACCGGCAGGGCCACCAGCACAAACATGACCATCACCGCCAGCTGACTCGACCAGTAACTGGCGCCGGGCAGGCTGAACAGACTGATGGCGGAGATCCCCATCATCCACGCCTTGGGATTGAGGAACTGAAAGCCCAGCCCCTCCAGCATGGTTAGCGGACGGGCCCTCCGTGCCGGATCCCCCGGCGCCCCGGCCACCGCGATACGCCACGCCAGCCAGAGCAGATAGAGGCTGCCGAAGATCTGCAAACCGAGGCGCAACAAGGGCCAGCGCTCGAACAGCGGATAGAGCCCCAGCGCCAGCACCAGTTGCAACACCGGCTGCCCCAGCCCCACCCCGAGCAGATGTGGCAGGGTGCGGCGCACCCCGAAGTTGGCGCCGGAGGCCGTCAGCATCAGGTTGTTGGGCCCCGGCGTACCGCAGGTGAGTACGGCAAAACCGAACAGGGTGACATACCACTCCATCGTCATATTGTGACTCCTTACTTGCCACATTGTATCGATACAATGTGTGCTATTTGGTTGTTATCAGGTTGAAATTCACGCTATATTGACAACAAATTTGGATCAATGGATTTATTGTCACCATGACAATCTGGACACCCGACCTTGCTGCCTTCGATGGCCCCCTCTACCTCAAGCTGGTCAAAGCGATCGAACAGGGGATCGCGAATGGCGAGCTGCCACCGCAGACCCGATTGCCTACCCACAGATCCCTGGCGGATCGTCTGGGTGTCACCGTCGGCACCGTCACCCGCGCCTACAGCGAGGCGGAGCGGCGCGGCCTGCTGGCCGCCCGGGTGGGCCACGGCACCTGGGTCAAGGGAGCGAACACGGATCCCGCCAATGAGTGGGTGATCCGCCAGGAGGAGGGGCACCGCATCGAGCTGTGGCAAAACCTGCCGGTACAGCTGGATCGGGCGGCCATCATTCGCCCCATGCTGGGGGAAGTGGCGGACGGGGATCTCAACGCCCTGCTCGGCTACGACAAGGAGGCGGGACGACCGGATCAGCGCCAGCAGTTTGTCGATTGGCTGGCGGAGCAAGGGGTGGCCTGCAGTGAGGATCGCCTGCTATTCAGCCACGGCGCCCAGCACGGCATCATGCTGGCGCTGCTGGCGACCAATTGCGTGGGGGAGACCATCCTGTGCGAGGGGCTGAGCTACCCCGGTATGCTGGGCAATGCCCGCCAGCTGAAGAATCAGGTGGTGGGGCTGGCGATGGACGAGGAGGGGCTGCTGCCCGAGGCGCTGGACGCCGCCTGCCGTACCCGCCGGGCCAAGCTGCTCTACCTCACCCCGACCCTGCAAAACCCCACCACCGCCATCATGAGTCTGGCGCGGCGAGAGGCCATCGTCGCCATCGCCCGTCGCCACGATCTGCTGATCATCGAGGATGACGTCAACGGCCTGCTGCCCCAGCAACCTGTGATCCCTCTGGTCAATCTGGCGCCGGAGCGGGTCATCTATCTGGGCAGTCTGGCCAAGATCGCCTGCGGCGGCCTGCGGGTGGGCTTCGTGCTGACGCCCCCCGCCTTGCGCAGCGCCTTCGCCCAGACCATGCGGCTGTCGAGCTGGATGGTGAGCCCGCTGCTGATCGAGCTCGCCTGCAAAATGGTCAGTCAGCGCCAGATCATGCCGCTGGTCGAGCAGCAGCGAGAGATCCTCAAACGCCGTGGCGAACTGCTGCGCCACCTGCTGCCCGCCGCCCGCTGGCAGCCGGGCAGCATGCACGCCTGGCTGCCGCTGCCGGAGCCCTGGCGCAGCCAGCAGTTTGCTGCTGCCGCCGACGCCCTTGACGTTGGCGTGGCGAGCGGGGAACACTTCGCCGCCGGTCAGTTTGCCGCTCCGCAAGGGGTGCGCCTGAGCCTGAGCCAACCCGCCACCGACGCCCGGGTCGGCGAAGGGCTGGCCCGTCTGGCCCAACTGCTGCAGGGGACGCCCCCCAGCAATCCCCTGCTATAGTCAGGGCCAGCCGACCTGACCTTCACGCTTCATCGTCATAGCCAAGGAGATGCCGTGCCCTCCATCAGAGCCGCCCTGCTGCTTGCCCCCCTGTTGTTGGGTGGCTGCGCCTCGTCAACGACCCACCAGCAGCTGGGGGCCGCGCTCAATGGATTGGAAGGGGAGTTGCAACGACTGGAAGAGGAGCTGGCGGCGATGAACGGCCTGCACTATCAAAAGGCGATCGATGCACCGCTCAGTTTGCGCCGCGCACTCGGGGCGCCGCAGCCCACCCCAGAGGGGCTGGTGCCGGTGGCCAGCAAACTGGAGGATGGGCCACTCCTGCGCTATCAATACCGACTGCCAGCGGGGATGGCGAGTCTGCCCCAGGACAACCTCTGCCAGCGCTACGAGTTCGAGCTGCGCCATCTGGGCCGCCTTGGCAAACTGGAATTAAGCTGGCTGGGGGAACAGGGCAAGGGGTCGCGGCTGATCCGCCAGAGCGACTGCCCCTTCGGGGCGCAGATCCGCCCTCGTCAATAACAGGTTGCCGCCCTGAGATGTGGCATAACCGATTGAAATAACAGCCCATAGTGCGCCCTCCAGCCCCCTGCTGGCTACTGTCAGCTTTTAACTCAGCGAGCACTGTGCCTATGTTCCTCTTGGGTCTACCATAATCAACCTAATGGTTTGCTCACAGGAAGTACCTGCATGACGATACTGCTGCTCGAAGAGGATCCCCTGCTCCGTAGCGCCATCACCCGGGAACTGACCGAACAGGGGGTGCCCGCCGACCGGATCCACTACCACAGCCATCCAAACCACGAGCGCAGTGGCCTGCTGGCCCTGCTGCAACAGCACGCCTTCGACGCCATCATCTGTCAGCAGGACAAGCAGCAGGATCTTGACGGAGCCCGGCTACTGCACGAAGCGCACTATCTCGGCCTGCTGCAACCCGGTTGCGTATTGCTGCTGCTCGATGCCGATCAGAGCGAGCAGGAGTTTCTCCCCTCGGATCTCTACTTCTCCCTCTATCTGGCTCTTCCCTTCATGACCCAGCAGCTCACCGCGGTGCTCGGCCAGCTGGTGAAGTTAAGCAACCTGACCCGCACGCTGGCCGCCCCCATTCTGCTGCGGGAGTGGCAACTGGCTACCGCCCTCTGTGAAGACCTGCTGTTTCAACGGGAGAATCGCTCGCTGACCCCCTGGCTGGATCGGCTCAAGGGCTACCTTCTGCTGCAATCAGCCGAGCGGATCACTGCCGCCCAGCACTATGCCCTCTGTGCCAACGAATATCAGGCGAGCTGGCCAAGGGCCGGGCTCTTCTACGCCATGCTGGGGCTCGGCAAATTGCAGAGCGCCCGGACCGACTTGCAGCGCCATCAAGCCAGCGTCTCGATGGCCACCCGGCTGGAGCTGCAACTCGCCAGCCAGCTGCATCAGCATCACTGGCTGGCGGCGTGGGAGACCATGGGAGAGCTGCTGCAGATCCGCCCCCATCAGCCGCGCTGGCACCAGCTGGCGATGTTGCTCGGGCTGGTGCTGCAAGATGAGGAGAAGGTGCTGGAGCAGGCCAACAGCCTGACCCTGCGCCACTTCAGCGAGCAGCGCGTCCGGCTCGCCATCGACAGCTTCATGCTCAATGCCAGTCTGGCGGTGCTGTGGCACGCCCCTTCCAGCAACCGGATCCGCTCCCTGCAACAGGAGTGGGAGCACCTCAAGCGCACCGTCCACCTGCAACCCCACGAATATGAGCTGCTGCAGGCGTTGATGCTGGGGCTGGATTACCGATTTGACGAGGCGCTGATCCTGATTGCCCACCACCAGCCGGATGAGGGGAGCGACAACCACCTCACCCTGCTGCTCGGCTTTGCGGTCAGCCAGTTCTGCGGTTTGCCCCACCACGCCCAGCGCTACCTGACCCAGCTGACCCAATACCGCGTCAGGGTGGCGCCCCACCCGCTCACCCGCCAGCTGTTCCACCATCTGGTGGCCGAGCTGGGCCAGCGCCTGACGGCGAGGGAACAACGGCTGAGCGAACTGCGCCAGTTGCGCCACAAAGCGATGCAGGCCAGCCAGTATCAGACCGCCCTGCAAGCGGGCTTGCAACTGCTGGAGGAGTTCCCCGCCCTGCCGGGCGATGCCTGGCAACTGCTGGAGCTGCTGCAACACTGCTGGCCTGCGGGTATGGCCGCTCCCAGGGTGGCGCTGCTGGTCGATACCCTGGAGCGGCGCCTCAAGCACAGCCCCGCGTTTCTCGATCAGCATGCCCAGCAGTACCAGCGCACCCTGCAGGAGATCCGTACCCATCTGCAGCCACACCTCTCCGGCAGCGGCCCCTCCTGTCTTGTCGCAGGGCAGCCCGAGCTGTGATGATGCAAGCAGCGTGCAAACCGGCATTGTCGGCAAAGCCAACATAGAGAGAGGGGAGCCTTGGCTCCCCTCTCTCTATGTTGGTTCTCTGTCAGCTGATGACGATGAGCGTTGGGCTCAAACCAGCGCGTCACTCTCCAGCGCCGCCTTGAGAAAATCTTTCCAGCTGATGATGCCGACCAGGGCGCCATTCTCCAGCACCGGCAGGCAGGAGACCCCCTTCTCCAGCATCAGCTTGACACCGTCGCGCACGGTGAGATGGGGAGCGATGGTGACGAGCTGACGACTCATGATCTGGTGGGCCCGCTTGTTGAGGGTTTCGGTATCGCGGCTCATCTCGGCTTCGGAGTCGAGATAGGGGCTGATGGCGCGGAACAGATCCCGATCCGAAATGACCCCCACCAGCTCCTCCTCTTCCAGCACAAGCAGGTGGCGAAAGTGTGCCTGCTCGAAGATATCCCTGATGACTCGGAGTCGATCATCCATTGAAACGGTGGCGACACGGGTCGTCATAATATCCCTGATATGCATGCTAACCTCCCGTAACCAAACTGGTTTCTCTGTTATGGCATGTTTTTGCAGCGCCAGCCAGTGGCCAGCCCTCCGCTACAGTGCAAATCAGCGTCATTTCACGTAAGATCCGCGCCAGTTTTTCTCCTCCATTTTGAGCAAGCAGATCCCACCCATGATAGTTGCCAGTCAAATCGAACTGATCCGCGGCGGCCGCAAGCTGCTGGACAACGCCTCCGCCACCATTCACCCAGGCCACAAGGTGGGTCTGGTGGGCAAAAACGGCTGTGGCAAGTCCACCTTTTTTGCACTGGTACGGGGGGAGCTGGCCATCGACAGCGGCAGCTTCAGCCTGCCCGCCGGCTGGCAGATTGCGGGCGTGGCGCAGGAGACCCCGGCGCTCGATTGCTCTGCCCTCGACTACGTGATCGACGGCGACAAGGAGTTCCGCGCGCTGGAGGCCGCGCTCGCCCAGGCCGAGCAGGATGACAACGGCCTGCTGGTGGCCGAGCTGCACAGCAAGCTCGACACCATCGGCGCCTACAGCATTCGCGCCCGCGCCGCCGAGCTGCTGCACGGCCTCGGTTTCAGCGATGAGCAGTTGAGCTCGCCGGTGCGCAGCTTCTCAGGTGGCTGGCGCATGCGTCTGAACCTCGCTCAGGCGCTGCTCTGCCGCTCCGATCTGCTGCTGCTCGATGAACCGACCAACCACCTGGATCTCGATGCGGTGATCTGGCTGGAGAAGTGGCTCAAGGGCTATCAGGGCACGCTGGTGCTCATCTCTCACGACCGCGATTTCCTCGATTCGGTCATCAGCCGCATCATCCATATCGAGAACGGCAAGCTCAACGAATACACCGGCGGCTACTCCGACTTCGAACTGCAGCGCGCCGAACAGCTGGCCCAGCAGCAGTCCATGTACGAGAAGCAGCAGCGGGAGATGTCCCACATGCAGGCGTATGTGGATCGCTTCCGCTACAAGGCCTCCAAAGCCCGTCAGGCCCAGAGCCGCCTGAAAGCGATGGAGCGGATGGAGAAGATCCTGCCCGCCCACGCAGACTCCGAATTCAGCTTCGAGTTTCGCGAGCCGTCGGCCCTGCCGACCCCGCTCATCGCCATGGAGAACCTCTCTGCCGGTTACGGCGACAAGGTGATCCTGGAGAAGATCAAACTCAATCTGGTACCGGGTTCGCGCATCGGTCTGCTCGGTCGCAACGGCGCCGGTAAGTCTACCTTTATCAAGATGCTGTCCGGCTCCAACCCGCCGCTCTCCGGCAAGCTCGAAGTGAGCGCCGGGGTGAGCATCGGCTACTTCGCCCAGCATCAGCTGGAGACCCTGCGTCTCGATGATTCCCCGCTCGCTCATCTGGCCCGCCTCGCGCCGGACAAGACCGAGCAGGAGCTGCGCAACTATCTGGGCAGCTTCGGTTTTCACGGTGACAAGGCGCTCGACAAGGTGGCCCCCTTCTCCGGCGGCGAAAAAGCGCGGCTGGTGCTGGCGCTGATCACCTGGCAAAAGCCCAACCTCTTGCTGCTCGATGAACCGACCAACCACCTGGATCTGGAGATGCGCCACGCCCTCACCATGGCGCTGCAAGGCTTCGAAGGGGCCATGGTAGTGGTCTCCCACGACCGTCACCTGCTGCGCACCACCACAGATGATTTCTATCTGGTGCACGGTGGCCGGGTCGAGCCGTTCGACGGCGATCTCGACGACTACCACAAGTGGCTCGGCGAGCAGGAGAAAGAGGCCAACGCCAAACCGGCGGATGGCCCTGTCTCCGCCAACTCGGCGGTGGCGCGCAAGGATCAGAAGCGACGCGAGGCGGAGTTCCGGCAAGCGACCCGCCCCCTTCGCCAGAAGCTGGAAAAGCTCGAAGCGAGCATGGAGAAGCTGCAAGGCAAGCTTGGCGACATCGAGAGCCAACTGTCCGACCCCGCCATCTACGAAGAGAGCGCTAAAACCAAGCTCTCCGAGCTGCTCAAATCCCAGGGCCCCCTCAAGGAGCAGCTGGAAGAGGTGGAGCTGGAGTGGATGAGCCTCTCCGAAGAGCTGGAAACCATGGAGCAGGCCTTCTTTGCGTGACGAACAGCTGATGGCCGGCGAGCGGGTCGCGGTCCACGAATTGCCGACGCCGATCGGCTTCTGGCACTGGAGCGGCAAGGTCTATGGTGAGCGCAGCCTGGATTGGCTCACCGTGCAGGAGCAGGGGGGCAACGTCAATCTGGCGCTGCTGCTGCACCGGCTCGATCAGCTCGGCATCGTGGTCGATCTCACCGATCTGCAACCGGCGCTGGTGCAGACCGAGGCGGTGCTGACCCCGTGGCGCGCCCTGCGCCAGAGCGCCAAGACGCGGCTCGACGAGCAGCAGTATCAGTCGATGCTGGCCCACGAACTGGAGCTGGAGCGGCTGCAACAGGGCGTCCTGTTGCAGACCCTGCGCAGCCTCTCCCTATTTCGCGGCAACAGCCGCAATTTGTTGAACTATCTATCGTTACTGGGTGCCCAGCAGGGCCCCCTCAGAGATCTAATATGCTGAGCTACCGCCACGCCTTTCACGCCGGCAACCATGCCGACGTGCTGAAACACGCCGTTCAGGCCCTGATCATCGAGTCCCTCAAGAAGAAGGAGAAACCCTTCATCGTGCTGGACACCCATGCCGGTGGCGGTCTCTACGACCTGCGCGGCGACTGGTCCCAGAAGAAGGCCGAGTATGCCGGCGGCATCGGCCGCCTGTGGGACGAGCGGGCCCAGTGGTCTGCCATGGCCCCCTATCTGGGCGTCATTGAGGAGATGAACAGCGATGGTCAGCTGCACTACTACCCCGGCTCGCCAGAGCTCTCCCGTCGCCTCACCCGCGAGCAGGACAAGCTGGCGCTGATGGAGCTGCACAACAACGAGGTCGAAGACCTGCGCGCCAATATGGGTTACGACCCTCGCGTGGCCGTGCACCACCGCGACGGCTTCGAGGGGCTGATCGCCCTGCTGCCACCGACCCCGCGCCGCGGGCTGGTGCTGATCGACCCGCCCTATGAGCTCAAAGAAGATTACTTCGCCGTGGTCGATACCCTGAAAAAGGCGCAGAAGCGCTGGGCGACCGGCATCTACGCCCTCTGGTATCCGATCCTCGGGCAAGAGGCAGACAAATCCCGCGACATGCTGCGCGCCATCAAGCGCGAGAACTTCGGCAACGTCCTAGTGGCCGAGCTGGAAGTGGCCGGTCAGACCGCCGACTGGGGCATGAACGGCTCAGGCATGCTGATCATCAGCCCGCCCTGGATGCTGGACGAGCAGATTGAAGCCTTCCTGAAGCCCCTGTGTGCCAAGCTGGCACAGGGCGCAGGCGCACAGTACAAGGTGGAGTGGCTCAACAAGGCTGAGGATTAATCCCCGCCCCCGCTGCGCTCACCGAATTCAAAAGCAAAAGCCCCATCACGGGGCTTTTGCTATTGGTGCGGCCGGTGTGTGCGGCAGCCTGAACCTGCGCGCCCTATGAGCGGGCGGGCAGATCCTGTTTCAGCGCAACCAGCAACAGGGCCAGCAGGCCAAAGGGCGGAAACAGGCAGAGCAGGGAGCAGATTAGGGTGACCAGCGCCGGATGCTCGCTCTTGCTGCGCGCCAGTCGCCAGGCGATGAGGCCGACAATGACCATTAGCAACGCAATGAACTGGCCAAGCAGGGTGGCATTGATATTCATGAAAGATCCTTTTTCATGGGCAAGTGTGAAGAACCTGTACTTTATCGCCTTGGTTGCGATTGGCAACCGCTGAAGCGCACCGGCAACTCGCCCGTTGATAGGTTCTCTCTATTCTGGCAATAGATGAGAATAGTTTTCATTTAATCTTATTTCGGCGGATACTCTCACCATCAACCAAGGGAGCCGCCATCATGAAAAAGACCATCAGCTTTGCCATCCTGCACTTCGGTGTCGCCTTTACCGTGGCCTACCTGCTGACCGGTGAGCTGCTGACCGCCAGCCTGATTGCCCTGATCGAGCCCGCCGTCAACACGGTCGCCTTCTACTTTCATGACCTTGGCTGGCACAAGCTCAAGCCAAATCACAGCCTGCAGGCCAAGACCAGCAGCTTCGCGGTAGTCCACTTCTCGGTGGCCTTCGGGGTTGCCTTCCTGCTGAGCGGCGAGCTGCTCACCGGCGGCGTGATGGCGATGATCGAACCGGCCATCAACACCGTGGTGTTCTTCTTCCACGAGCGGCTATGGCGCGCCCGCAGTCAGCAACTGGCGCTGGCCTGATCAACCGGGCAAACCACCCCCCCCTTTATCGCGGCCACAAAAAACCCGACATTCCGGCCAGGAGTGTCGGGTTTTTCCGTTTGGCAACCATTCAGCAGTGAAACTGGGCTCGGCTCCCCTGCTGCATTGCCCTGTAGAGTGTGCTGTAGTAGGCAGATATGCCCTCCTCATTGCTGGAATCTATCGATGAACAAGACCTTGCTTGCCACCCTGCTGTTTGCCCCTCTGCTGGCCAGCGCCGCAACCCCTTCCTTTGACTGCACCAAAGCCTCCGGGTCGGTCGAAACCCTGATCTGCAAGGATGCCGGACTGGCCGCCCTTGATAACGAACTGGCGGCCCTCTACCCCAAGGCGATTGCTGCGCTCTCTCCCGAACAGCTCAAGACCGAGCGCGCCATGCAGCGCGGCTGGATCAAGGGTCGTAACGACTGCTGGAAGGGGCAGGATCTGCGCCAGTGTGTGGAGGATAACTACCTGCTGCGGATCACCGAACTGCAGATCAGCGGCGGCCAGCTGATGGTGCCGGCACCGGTCAACTACCAGTGCGGCAAGAACGTCACTCTCTCCACCTACTTCTATAACGATGCCAAGCTGCCCGCCGCGGTGATCAACCTGAGCGAGGGCGACAAGCAGCAACAAGTGCTCGCCTATGAAGCCCCCAGCGCCAGCGGCGCCCGTTATGAAGGGCAAAACCTTACCTTCTTCACCAAGGGGGACGACGCCACGCTGGAGCGTTACGGCCAGCCAACCCTCACCTGCATGGAAAATCCGACCAAGGGCTGAGGCTCATGGGGGCGGCTCGTCTTGCCGCCCCACCTTGACTAGATAGCGATATCCAGCGGTTTTCCTTCCCGCACAATCCGCAACTTGAGCGACCCCGGCTTGCCGGTGCTGAGCAGCTCACGCACCTTGTCGATATCGAGGGGACGATAAGCCACCCCGTTGATCTGCTCCAGAATGTCGCCGTTGGCCAGACCATAGAGGGCCAGATCCCGTTCGTCGCTGTAGTAGACCTGCAGATGCTCGCCATCAAAACGCACCCCGATATTGCGCAGGATTGGGGGCACTTTGCGCGCCAGGCTGTCGGCGTCGTAGCAGAGCATCATCCGCCCGGGCATGATCGCAAAGCGATTGAAGCGGTTAACAAAATCCAGCCCCAGACCATACTGCTCATTGCTGTTTTCCGACACGCGCAGCTCACCGAGCTGGCGCTCATCAAAGTGCAGGCCGGTGAGGATATGTTCACGCCCCTCCACCATACCGCTGGCGTCCACCCCTTTGCGTGGCATCGCATCTTCGCCAGAGATCGCCTTCTGACTCACCATAAAGTCGATAAAGGCATGGTCGGCATAGCTCTGATCGGCCCCGGTATCCAGATACATGCGCACGCTGCTCTCACCGTGGGTCAGATACACTGCCGGGGAGCGGTTGTAGCTGTCTTCATAGCCGATGCAACGCTCGAACGTGGCTGCCGACGGTGCCGTCAGCAAAGCAGTTAGCTGATGCTTGTCGCGCTCAAACACCCAGTTGAAACGGCGGATGGTGTCGATCCCGAGGATGCCATCGATACGGCTGCCGAGAGACTGGGAGAAAAGATCGAAATCAACGGTTGCCCACAGATCGCTGTCATCAATGGTGACCGACCCCACCGAGAAGGGCTGCGGCTCAACAAAGCCAAGCTGCTCGCTGCCCAGTTGGCTCGAAACGCTGTTCACACTAGCAAAATCAGCCTGATAGGCCCTGGGCAATTCACTTAAGGTCAGCGCCTTGAAGCGGCTGGCCAGACGACGATCGATAAAGGTGATACTGGCCCCGGTATCCAGCAAAAACTGGTACTGCTCACCAGCGATGGTGACGGGGATCAGGGGGGCACTTTCGTAATGCACTGTCAGCACCGGGCCGGGTGCATTGCGTTTGGCGGATGAATCCGGGGCTGTGCAGCCTTGGACGACGAACAGGGCCAACATGGCCAGCGCCACTTTGAACTGCGACTTCATAACTCTCCTTCCCGATAGCAGATGCCCCCGCGACGCCACCACATAATGCTATCTTGTTGATTTATAGATAAATAAGCTATTTCAGCGGGGAATGCGGACAATAACAAAGAGTTTTATGCTAGCTCAAGCCAGATATGACCATGAATATTCTATGGAGATAGTTCAAGAATGGTTGTTCACGCTATCTGGGCGCGTCATCAATCGTGGGTGACATTTGATTAATTTATTGATCTTGCACAGAAAATCTCAATATTGAGCTTTCTCTCCACAGCGCCATGGTTAATATTGCCATTTGGCAACAATTGCCTCGTCGGAGTCTCCCATGAGCCATGCCAACCCCATCCCGTTGGTGAAACGCAGCAGACTGGAGGCTGAAATTCAGGGGCGGTAGCCATGCCATATCTCGCCCGGTCCCTTTTTGATCCAAACACACTGACCGGCAAGCCGCTGACTCATCCACAACATGCAAATCAAGGTGGTGTATGGAAACAC
>NZ_JAYJLJ010000026.1:0-52022 GCF_051948815.1 Aeromonas sp. Lyrl_2 | reverse complement strand
GATCGTCTGTTTACTCTATTTGCCATAAGAAAAAGCCCTTCACCATGGTGAAGGGCTTTTTGCTATCTGACGTTAACCGCTCGGTTCGGCGTGCAGGCTCAGTAGCCCTGCTGATGCACGTCCATCACGGCGCGGCCAGACGGGTCGGCCATCTCCTTGAACTTGGCATCCCACTCCAGCGCAGTGGGAGTGGAGCAGGCGACCGACTTGCCGTAGGGCACTGTACGGGCGGCGGCTTCCAAGGGGAAGTGCTCGTCGAAGATGGCGCGGTAGAAGTAGGCCTCCTTGGTGAGCGGGGTGTTGATGGGGAAGCGGAATGCCGCTGCCTCGAACATCTGATCCGTCACTTCCTGTTCCACCATGGCTTTCAGGCTGTCGATCCACGAATAGCCCACGCCGTCGGAGAACTGCTCCTTCTGACGCCATGCCACTTCGTGGGGCAGCAGATCCTCGAATGCTTCGCGCAGGATGTGCTTCTCGATCTTGCCCTTGCCGCACATCTTGTCGGCCGGCTGCAGGCGCATCGCCACGTCCATGAACTCCTTGTCGAGGAAGGGCACGCGACCTTCCACACCCCAGGCTGCCATCGACTTGTTGGCACGCAGGCAGTCATAGAGGTGCAGTGAGGCGAGCTTGCGCACGTTCTCTTCGTGGAACTCTTTGGCATTGGGCGCCTTGTGGAAATAGAGGTAGCCACCGAACAGCTCGTCGGAACCTTCGCCGGAGAGCACCATCTTGATCCCCATCGCCTTGATGTAGCGGGCCATCAGATACATGGGCGTGGAGGCGCGGATGGTGGTGACGTCATAGGTCTCGAGGTGATAGATGACGTCGCGCAGGGCATCCAGACCCTCCTGCACGGTGAAGTGGATCTGGTGATGGATGGTACCGAGGTGATCAGCCACCTTGCGGGCGGCGGCGAGATCCGGCGACCCTTTCAGCCCTACGGCGAAGGAGTGCAGTTGCGGCCACCAGGCTTCGCTCTTGCCATCGTCCTCGATGCGGCGCGCCGCATAGAGCTTGGTGATGGCGGAGATGACGGACGAATCGAGCCCGCCGGAGAGCAGCACGCCATAAGGCACGTCGCACATCAGCTGGCGTTTGACCGCCGCTTCCAGCGCGGCTTTCAGCTCGGCCTTGTCGCTGACGTTGTGCTCGACCGCGCTATACTCCATCCAGTCGCGCTTGTACCACTGTTTGAGCTCGCCATCCTTGCTCCACAGGTAGTGTCCCGGCGGGAAGGTTTCGACGCTCTTGCAGACCGGCACCAGCGCCTTCATCTCGGAGGCGACATAGAAGTTGCCGTGCTCGTCGCGGCCGGTATAGAGGGGGATGATCCCCATGTGGTCGCGACCAATCAGGTAGGCATCCTGTTCGGCGTCATAAAGAATGAAGGCAAAGATGCCGTTGAGATCGTCGAGAAACGCCGGGCCCTTCTCCTTGTAAAGGGCCAGCAGCACTTCACAGTCGGATTTGGTCTGGAACTGGAAATCGACCTTGAGGGTTTTCTCCAGCTCTTTGTGGTTGTAGATCTCGCCGTTGACCGCCAGCACATGGGTGCGCTCGGGGTTGTAGAGCGGCTGGGCGCCATTGCCCGGATCGACGATGGCCAGACGCTCGTGCACCAGAATGGCTTTGTCGGAGCTGTAGACGCCGGACCAGTCAGGCCCGCGGTGACGCAGTCGCTTGGACATCTCCAGCGCCGATTTGCGCAGGGCTACTGCATCGGACTTGATATCCAGAATGCCGAAAATTGAACACATTGGCGGTAATCCTCTTGATTTTTATATGAGCCCCCCACGTTTGGGCTCGAAATTCCATTTACATTCCTCGTCAGACACAATGCCTAGCGGAAAAACCTTTTGCAAGCGGGAAAACCGCAGAAAATCATGCCGTAAGCGTCAAGCAGATCAACAGGATAAGGATTGTTGCAACGGGGCAGGGTGACGTGAACGTCAAGCCGATGCGGGTTCGAAGATCACATAGACCTTGCGACAGGGGGTGAGGGTCTCCCACTCACCGACAAAGCCTGCCGGAATCACGAATTGATCGCCGGGTTTGAGGGCCTGCTGGCCGCCCAGACTGTCGTGGATCACCACATCCCCCTCCAGCAGCTGGCAATACTCGTGCTCGGTGTAGTGGATGGCCCAGCGGCCAGGCTCGCAAGCCCAGAAGCCGATGTGAAACTGCTGGCTTGGGTCGGAGTAGTGGTTCCACACCGTTTGCGCCGGGTTGCCCGCTTTAATGCGCTCGGGGGCGGGCATCAGCGGGGTAGGGGCCGCCTCATGGCGATCGAGCAGGATCCAGTCGTTGAGGGTCTTCATGGTGCCTCCTTGGCTTCGGCAGATAGGAACGCGGGGCCATCCCGGCCCCGCGTTTGTTCGTTTTATTAAACGAGGTTGTGCATAACTTAAACGATGCGCATTCCCTTGCCAAGGGCTGCTGGCCGATAACTCAAAGCGGCTGCAAGCGGCGGATCACATGGCGGGCAAAGCCGCTGCCCGCTTCGTTGTAGACGTTGAATACCGCATCCACTCCCTGCTCTCTGAGGGAGGCGATATCGTCCTCGAAACGGACGATGGCGGCGATCTTGCCGTTGAATCCGTGGCTGCGCAGCTTCTCGATGGCGTAGAGATTCCCCGAATGGTGGGGCATCGCCAGCAGCACCAGATTGACCTGATTGGAGAGCAGCACCTTGTCCCAGAAGTCGGTATCGGTGGCATCCCCCTCGATGACGTTCATCCCCTGGGCGCGCAGGGTGGGTAGCTTCTCGCTGTCGTTCTCCACCCCGAGGATGACGTTGCCGTACTTGTTCTCCAGCTCGAAGTAGGCCCCCTGACCGATCCGCCCCATACCGAGGATGATCACCTCCGCATCGCCCAATTCGATGGGTCTGTCTTCCGGATGGAGGTTGCTTGCCTGCAATCCCCGCAGCCAGTGGCCGATGCGGTGATAAATGCGCTCGCTCTGGGCATTGAGCGGGGCGGAGATCATAAAGCTCGCCGCCAGTGCCAGCGAGACCGCCACCAGCCACTCGTGGGAGAGCCAGCCCGCCTTGGCGGCGATGGCGGCGACGATCAGGCCAAACTCCGAGAAGTTGGTGAGCGCCAGGGTCGAGAGCAGGGCGGTACGCACCCGCAGGTGTGCGCCGCTGTAGACCAGATAGTAGAGGACACTTTTGAGCGGCAGGGCCAGCACCAGCGCCAGTGCCAGCAGCATGGTGTCGTGGGTCGGCAGGCCGTTGAGGCCGATGGTGAGAAAGAAGCAGACCAGAAAGAGGTCTTTGAGGTTAAAGAGCGCCTTGGCAAGCCCTGCCGCAGCCGGATGAGAGGCGAGCATCATGCCGATGATCAGTGCCCCGAGATCCGGTTTGAGGCCGACCACTTCAAAACCGGCGGCCCCGACCACCAGCGCCAAAAACACCCCGAACAGCACCTGCAGCTCGCCGTGCCCGGCACGCTCCAGCAGCTTGAACAGCAGCGGGCGCAGCAGCGGCAATCCCAGTACCCAGAGCGCCCAGATACTGGGCCACTTGCCGCTGGAGAAGGCCAGAAACGCCACGGCGAACACATCCTGCATCACCAGCACCCCGATGGCGATGCGGGCGTAGAGGGCATTCATGTCGCTGCGATCTTCCAGCACCTTGACCGCAAAGACAGTGCTGGAGAAGGAGAGGGCAAAGCCCAGCAGCAGCGCCAGCTTCCAGTCCAGCGACAGGGCAAGTTCAAGCCCCAGTCCCTTGCAGACCAGCAGTACCACGGTAAAGAGCAGGGTGGAGAGCAGCAGGTGCAGGCTGGTGGTACCCCACACATCGCGCCGCATCAGGGTCTTGATATTGAGCTTGAGACCGATGGTGAACAGCAGCAAGGTGACGCCGAGATCGGCTACCTCGCTCAGGGCAGGAGTATTTTCATATCCCATGCCGTTGAGGATAAAACCGGCGGCCAGAAAGCCGAGCAGGGGGGGCAGGCCAATCAGATTGACTACCATGCCGCAGCCAAAGGCCACAGCGATCAGAATGGGTTCCATAACAGATCCTGCAAGGGCAGGAGAGACCTGCCCTGTTTAACGCTTGGGTGGTGATTAGACGATATCGATGTCGACCACGGAGTCGAAGATGTGGTTCGGCCGAAACGGCATGCGGTCGATATCGGCGACCTTGCTCACCCCGGAGAGCACCAGCACCGTCTCGAGACCGGCCTGAAAGCCCGCCAGAATGTCGGTGCGCAGGTTGTCGCCGATGATGATGGTGTCGTCGGAGTGGGCCTCCATCCGGTTGAGCGCCGCACGAATGATCCAGGCGCTCGGCTTGCCGACATAGAACGGCTTCTTGCCGGTCATCCGTTCGATGGGGGCGCACAGGGCGCCGCAGGCCGGGTGCATCATGGGGCCGTGGGTGTCGGGGTTGGTGGCGATAAAGCGGGCCCCCTGATCGACGAACTTGGCGCCCTGTTGCATCATGGTCCAGTTGTAGTTGCGGGTCTCCCCCACCACCACGAAGTCGGGGTCTATGTCGGTGATGGTGAAACCGGCTTTGTAGAGCTCGTGGGTCAGCGCCCCTTCACCGATCACATACGCCTTCTTGCCATCCTGACGCTTGAGAAAGTCGGCGGTGCCCATGGCGGAGGTATAGAAGCACTCTTCCGGCACTTCGATCCCGGCGGAGCGGAAGCGGTTTTGCAGATCTTTCTGGGTCTGGGCCGGGTAGTTGGTGAGGAACAAGAGCTTGCTGCCCTGCTCCAGCAGGCGATGGACAAAACGGTCGGCACCGGGGATGAGATCGTTGTTGTGCAGGATGACACCGTCGATATCGCAGATGACGTTCTTCTTCATGAAAACTCCTTGTCAGGGCGCAGGCGAGCCGCCAATCGTTAAGATGTTCAATCATTTATGATTTTTGTGACGCCATTATAAGTCTGTTTGATGACAAGTCTCCCCTGTCTCGCCACTTCGGTGCACAATAAAGCTGCCGTCGGGTCAGTCTGGTGGAGGGGCTGACGCCGGATCACTTTGCTGATGGAGCCGTCGCTATGGACACCCCGATTCCCAAGCCAGTCACACCCGAACACCTCACCGCCGCGCAATTTATCGCCGGACTGCCGAAACTGGAGCTGCACCTGCATATCGAGGGCAGCCTCGAACCCGAGTTGATGTTTGAGCTGGGCCGCCGCAACGGTGTGCCACTGCCCTGGCCCGACGTGGCCAGCGTGCGCGCCGCTTATGACTTTGACTGCCTGCAATCCTTTCTCGATCTCTACTATCGCGGCGCCAGCGTGCTGGTGACCGAGCAGGACTTCTTCGACCTCACCTGGGCCTATCTTGAGCGTTGCGCCGCCGATAAGGTGGTGCATGTGGAGATCTTCTTTGACCCGCAGACCCATACCGCCCGCGGTATCTCCTTTGCTACCGTGCTGGGCGGCATCGAGCGGGCGCTGCAGACCGGGGAGAAGGAGTTTGGCATCAGCTGGCGCCTTATCATGAGCTTCTTGCGCCACCTCAGTGAAGAGGAGGCGTTCGCTACATTGGCAGAGGCTATGCCCTTCCTGTCGCGCATTCACGGCATCGGCCTCGACTCGGGTGAAAAGGGCAACCCACCGACCAAGTTTGCCCGGGTCTTTGCCAAATGCCGCGAGCTGGGGCTGCCGGTGGTGGCCCATGCAGGTGAAGAGGGGCCTGCCGACTACATCTGGCAGGCGATCAACGAGCTGCAGGTATGCCGCATCGATCACGGAGTGCGTTCGGCAGACGATCCCGAGCTGCTGCGCTATCTGGCGGATACCCGGCTGCCGCTCACCGTCTGCCCCCTCTCCAACACCCGGCTCAAGGTGTTCGGCAATATGGCCCAGCACAATGTGTTGCGGCTGCTGGAGCAGGGGCTCTGCGTCACCATCAACTCGGACGATCCCGCCTACTTTGGCGGCTATATGAATGCCAACTTTGTGGCGCTGGCCGAGGGCCTTGGCGCGACCATGTGTCAGCTCTGCCGCTTGTCGCTCAATGCGGTGGAGGCGAGCTGGCTGAGCTTGGCTGACAAGGCGCGGCTGACCCGGGAGATCCGCAGTTATGCCGCGACTCACGGGGTGATCCTGCATTGAGTCAGGCGCCAATGAAGTCGAGATGACATGCACTATATAAAGAGAGGCCCGCCATCACTGGCGGGCCTCTCTCATTTCAAAGACTGGTGTGGTTATCGGGGCAGGTCAGCGTTATGCCACTCGCACCAGAAACTTCTCGCCCTGTCCTTCGCGCTTGAAGCGCTCGAGCTGGGTGGGTAGTTCCTCAAAGTCGCCGACCACCAGCGGCGGCAGGGTCAGCTCGCCGCTCGCCATCTGCTCCATCATGGCGACCCCGGCGGCCACCAGTCGGCTCCACTGTTTGTCGCTGCCAAAGGCGTGCTGGGCGCCCAGCGCAATCTCGTGCAATGAGTGGCAATGGCTAAAGGCGGGCAACGGATTGTGCGGGATGCGCCCGAGCACAGTCACCATGTGACCGTAGTAGCCCAGCGCGGGCAGCAGGCTCTCTGCCTGTTGGCTGGAGACCAGATCGATGATCCCCTCGAACGGCTCGTTGCCGTTGGCAGTCTGCAAGGTGCCCAGCCACTCGGGATCCCGATAATCGGCCACCCCCTGCACACCTATCTGCTTGAGCCAGTGATGGTGGCGTGAGCTGGCACTGGCAAAGACCCGCGCACCTTTCTGGAGGGCGAGCTGCACCGCAAAGCGGCCGACACTGCTGCCGGCACCTGTGATGAGCAGTGCTTCCCCGTGCAGGCGCGGCAGCTTGGCCAGTGCCTGCCAGGCGGTGAGGCCGGGACAGGGCAGGGCGGCGGCTGCCTCGTCACTCAGGGCATCGGGCACCGGCAGCAGGGCACGGGCGGGTACCCGGGTGTGGCGGGCAAAGCTGCCGTGGTGGCGCAGGTCGGTGTGATAGGCGACCCGGGCGCCGAGACGCAGATGGCTGACGTTGGCGCCGAGGGCCACGATAGTGCCCATGCCATCGACGCCGGGCACCTGACCATCCTGCCAGTTGGAGTGGCCATATTCGATCAGCTTCCAGTCCACCGGATTGAAGGCGATAACCCGATTGGCTACCAGTACTTCGTCAGGGGCGAGCGGTGCCAGGGGCAGATCGGCGAGGGTAAGCTGGGTTGGTTCACCGGGGGCATGCCAGCACCAGGCTTGGGTGTGATTCATGATGACTCCTTGTGAAAGCGAGGGGAGAGAACAACGAGGTCATTGCAACAGTGATTCGGTCAGTCATATCACTGTTGCTAATGCGCAACAATACGGCAGGCCCCTACCTGTGGGGCCTGCGTTACGTAGCCGGTTGGCCATCGACAATCAGCGGCTGGTGGTTGCGTCCTCGGCCTGATAGACGGGGTAGTCGGTCAACCCCTTCTCGCCACCGCCAAACAGGGTGGCCGGATCGTGGGGGGCCAGCGGATAGCCGTGGCGCAGCCGGTTCGGCAGATCCGGGTTGGCAACGAAGGGGCGGCCAAAGCCAATCATGTCGGCCCAGCCCGCTTCGAGGGCGGCACGTGCCCGCTCGCCATCATATTTACCGGCATAGATCAGGGTGTTGGGGAAGGCATCCCGCAGACCCTGCTTGAAGTTCTCCGGCATCAGGGGGGCATCGTCCCAGTCCGCCTCGGCAATGTGCAGGTAGACCACGTTGAGCTGGCCCAGCAGACGGGCGGCCGCCAGATAGGTCTCCTGCGGATTGGCATCCACGGTGCCGTTGAGGGTGGTGAGCGGCGCAAGACGCACCCCGACACGTTCGGCGCCGATTTCGCTACTAACCGCTTCTGTCACCTCTTTGAGAAAGCGCAGCCGGTTATCCAGCGATCCGCCGTAACTGTCGGTGCGGGCGTTGGATTCGGAGTCGAGGAACTGGTTGATGAGATAACCGTTGGCGGCGTGCAGCTCGATGCCGTCAAAACCGGCGCTGATGGCGTTGCGGGCCGCCTGACGGAACTGGCCCACCACCGCATCGATATCGGCCTGGGTCATGGCGCGCGGGGTGACGGTCTCGACAAAGCCCGGCGCATCGCTGCCGTTATCGACGAACACCTTGACGCCCACTGCGGGCAGGGCTGAAGCGGAGATGGGCTGGGCGCCGCCGATGTTGTCCGGATGGGTGACGCGGCCCACGTGCCAGAGCTGGGCGAAGATGGTGCCCCCCTTGGCGTGCACGGCATCGGTCACCAGTTTCCAGCCAGCGATCTGCTCTGCGCTGTAGATGCCCGGCGTCCAGGCGTAGCCCTTGCCCATGGGGTCGATTTGGGTGCCTTCGCTGATGATCAGGCCCGCCTCGGCGCGCTGGGCGTAGTAGCTCGCCATCATGGCGTTGGCCACATCACCCGGCTGACTGGCACGGGAGCGGGTCATGGGGGGCATGACGATGCGGTTGGCAAGGTGCAGCTGGCCGAGGCGCAGCGGGCAGAACAGGTGATCGTGGCTCATCTTGAGTTCCTCATGGTGGAAGTGAGGCCACTTTATGCCGCCATCTTGTTGTGAAAAAGGGGGGTAATTGCACAAGAGAATTGTGCTTGATGCAGCAATCAGTGCAAACCGTCGGGAAAGAGGCGTTGAGGCATAAAGTTGAAGCATAAAAAAGAGGGCCGTCTGGCCCTCTTCTGTATTCTGCTGGTGGCAGGCTCAAGCCGTGGCGGGCATCACTTTCACCCGCTCGATACGCCGCTCGCTCACCTCGATCACCTCGAAGTTGAGCTGCTGCAGTTGCAACTGCTGACCCGGGGTGGGCAGAGTGCCGAAGTGGGAGAGCAGCATGCCCGCCAGGGTCACGTATTCATCGCTCTCGCTTACCAGCCCCTCGTGCTCCAGCACCTGCTCCACATGGTGGATGTTGGTGCTGCCGTTGATGAGCCACCCTTCGCCATCGCGCACGATATCCGGGGTTTCGTCCTCATCCGGCAGCTCGCCGACGATGGCCTCCAGCAGATCGTGGGTGGTGACCAGCCCCTGGATCACGCCAAACTCGTCGGAGACCAGAATAAGGCTCCCTTTGGCTTTGCGCAGCTCCGCCAGCAGGCGGATCACGTTGATGGTCTGCGGCACGATAATGGGATCGTTCTGCTTGGCCAGTTCGCTCAAAGATTGCCCTTCGTTCAAGGCAAACAGCAGATCGCGCGCCTTGACCACTCCGATCACCTCGTCCAGATCCCCGTCACAGATAGGGAACAGGCTGTGGGGCTCGCGCTGCAGCAGGGCGCGGATCTCGTCGCTGGAGTCGTTGATATCGATCCAGGCCATCTCCGAGCGCGGGGTCATGATGGTGCGAATGGAGCGCTCGGCCAGCGACAGTACGCCGGTCACCATATAGCGCTCCTCCTCGCCAAAGCTCACCGGCGCTACGGCAGGGGCATCCAGATCGTCATCCGGCTGATCCTGATAGGCCTTGCTGCCCATCAGCTTGAAGATGGCGGCGGTGGTGCGCTCGCGCAGCGGCTGTTTGGATTCGTGACGCATGGCGCTGCGCTGGGCCAGCTGGTTGAAAAACTCGATCAGCACCGAGAAGCCGATGGCCGCGTATAGGTAGCCCTTCGGAATATGGAAGCCAAATCCTTCCGCCACCAGGCTGAAGCCGATCATCAGCAGGAAGCTCAGACAGAGCACCACCACGGTGGGGTGGGCGTTGACGAAGCGGGTCAGCGGCTTGGAGGCGAGCACCATCACCACCATGGCGATGGTCACGGCGGCCATCATCACGCCAAGGTGTTCCACCATGCCGACGGCAGTGATGATGGAGTCGAGCGAGAAGACCGCATCGAGCACCAAAATTTGGGCGATCACCACGCCGAAGCTGGCGTAGGCGCCGACCGGGCCATCATCCTGGGGTTTGGCTTCCAGTCGCTCATGCAGCTCGGAGGTGGCCTTGAACAGCAGGAACAGGCCGCCCCCCATCAGGATCAGGTCCCGACCGGAGAAGGGGTGATCCCACAGGTGCAAAATCGGGGTGGTCAGGGTGACCAGCCATGACATGACGCTCAAGAGCCCAAGTCGCATCAGCAGGGCCAGCGATAGGCCGATGACGCGTGCCTTGTCCCGTTGGGCGGGGGGCAGTTTTTTCACCAGAATGGCGATAAAGACCAGGTTGTCGATCCCGAGCACGATTTCCAGAATGATCAGGGTAAACAGACCAATCCAGATATGGGGATCCAGCAGCAATTCCATTGTGACGACCTCAATAAAAACAGACAGAGCAAACAGTGATCACGGCGCACGATGGCCGCAGTAACAGCAAGGCAAAGGTGTTATTCAGAGGCGCTGATTAAGCAGAAAAAGATAGGCTTTGACAGAGAGAGACGAAGGGCAACTTCGGGGATTGTCCATGATGGGCAATAAAACCTCGGGTGAAAAATGAGCCCTGATGATAACGGCTGGCGCCAATTTGGCAAGCGCAGCGTCAGCGGGGCGTGATGGGGTTGTGATGCGACAGGGGAGGCGGCCGTGCCGCGCTCCCCCGTGCGGTCGTTACAACCAGCGCTTTTCGCGGGTGAAACAGACCGAGAGCCAGGCATCCCCCAGGGTGTCGCCGAGGCGAGACCAGAGCTCCTGACGCAGGGCATCCTGACGTTCGACGGGCCACTCCTGACCCGGCGCCACCAGAATGTTCAATTCCAGCTCGAAGCGGCGACCGCTTTTGGCCAGATGGCTGTAGCACTCGATGCCATGGCGCTGGCGCAGCGCCTCGATCTCCTGCTCGACTTGCCGTGGCACATCCCCCTTGGGGGCGATCTTCAACACTTCCCGTAGGTTGCGACCGAGCACCTTGATGGGAATGAGGGTGGCGCAGAGGGCCAGCAGCGAGACCAGAACCGGGTCTATGTAGCGGTTGTATTGGCCGTAGCCGATGGCATCGAGGCCGATGGCGACCACGAAACCGATAAGCAGGGTGGCGCTGAGCAGGGTATCCACCAGCCACTCTTTGGAGTCGACCCGCACCAGCTCGGAGTCTACCTGCTCGGCGACCTGGGCTTCGATGCGATAGATGATGGCGCAGAAGAAGGTGGAGACGGCGGCATAGATGAGGGCGTGGCCGAGATCGATCTCCCGTCCGCCATCCAGCAGGGTGGTGATGCCGCTATAGAGAGCGCCAAGGCAGAGCAGCAGAATAATGGTGCCATTGATGACGTTGGTGATGGGCTCGAAGTGGGCGTAGCCATACTGGAAGCGCTCATCGGAAGGGCGGGTAACGAGATAGGCGGTAACAAGACCGAGGCCTGTCATGCCCATGCTGAACAGGGTGAAGATACCATCGAGCATGATGGCGTTGGAACCGACGAAGAGGCCGTAGCCGATGCCGAAGATGGCAAAGGTGATACAACCGAACAGCGACAGGGTAAGCGCCTGTTTTTCGGTGGTGACCAGCGTACTGATAACATGGCTGTGGTGAGCCATAAAAGTCCTCCTTTCAAATGGTGAATATTGCCAAGCGCAAGCGGTTTTCTAGCTGATATACTGCCCGCTCACATGTGAGCGGACTGGCCTGACTGCCATTGACAGGCGGCTGGCCAGTCGTTGTCGCCGGCGTGCCGGCATCAAGCAAAGGATGGGAACAAGGATTCATGATCCCGAGACTCGATTACCAGGACAGTTTGTCACCAACAACCCTGCAGTTTCTTGAGTTGCTAGAGCGCAGCGCATTTCGTGGTGATATCGAAAAGTCTTATGCAAGCCGGTTGGCGATGGCGACGGATAACAGCGTCTATCAGGTAGTACCTCAGGCGGTTCTCTATCCGCGCAGTGCGGACGACATAGCAGCAATGCTCAAGCTGGCCGCAGAGCCGGCGTTCGCCTCACTGAGTTTTTTCCCTCGTGGTGGCGGTACCGGCACCAATGGCCAGTCATTGGGCGGCGGCATTATCGTCGATCTCTCCCGTTATATGAACCAGATCATGGAAATTAATCTGGAGGAGGGGTGGGTACGCGCCCAGGCCGGGGTGGTGAAAGACCAGCTCAACGCCTATCTCAAGCCCCACGGCTACTTCTTCTCGCCGGATCTCTCCACCTCCAACCGCGCCACCTTAGGCGGCATGATCAACACCGACGCCTCGGGGCAGGGGTCGCTGGTCTACGGCAAAACCTCGGATCACGTGCTGGGGCTCAAGGCGGTGCTGGAGAACGGCGACCTGATGGCCACCGAGCCGCTGACCGGTGAGCGACTGGCCGACAAGCTGGCGCTGGAGAATCGCGAAGGGGAGATCTATCGCACCCTCTATCGCATCGGCAAGGAGCGCCGCGCCGACATCGAGGCGACCTTCCCCAAGCTCAACCGCTTTCTGACCGGCTACGATCTCAAGCACCTCTATCAACCCGATACCGACACGCTGGATGTCAGCCGGGTGCTGTGCGGATCTGAAGGGTCTCTCGGCTTTATCACCGAAGCCAAACTCAATATCACGCCAATCCCGCGCTACCGCACCCTGGTCAACGTCAAGTACGACAGTTTCCCTTCCGCCCTGCGCAACGCCCCCTTTATGGTTGAGGCCCAAGCGCTGTCGGTGGAGACGGTGGATTCCCGGGTGCTCGGGTTGGCCCGCGCCGACATCATCTGGCATTCGGTGAAAGAACTTATTCAGGATGTGCCCGGCAAGGATCTGCAGGGACTCAACATCGTCGAGTTTGCCGATACCGACGAGGTAGAA
Source organism: Aeromonas sp. Lyrl_2 (assembly GCF_051948815.1). Classification (NCBI taxonomy): domain Bacteria; kingdom Pseudomonadati; phylum Pseudomonadota; class Gammaproteobacteria; order Aeromonadales; family Aeromonadaceae; genus Aeromonas; species Aeromonas sp. Lyrl_2. The sequence goes on along the minus strand of NZ_JAYJLJ010000026.1, from coordinate 39,355 downwards.
CACAAGGCCAAGGTGGCAGAGCTCTGCCGCCGTATCGACGCGCTGCTGGCCAAGGGCGAGGCGGGGATCATCGGCTATCAGGTGTGTGACCACTTGCCGAGCATCGAGACCATCTACACCATGCGCAAGAAGTCGGTGGGGCTGCTGGGCAACGCCGAAGGACGCAAGAAGCCGGTGGCCTTCACCGAAGATACCGCCGTGCCGCCCGAGTCGCTGGCCGATTTCATCATGGAGTTTCGTGCCCTGCTCGACGCCCACGGCCTCGACTACGGCATGTTTGGCCACGTTGATGCCGGTGTGCTGCACGTGCGCCCGGCGCTGGATTTGTGCGATCCCGAGCAGGAGGTGCTGCTGCGCCGCATCTCCGATCAGGTGGTGGCGCTCACCGCCAAATATGGTGGTCTGATGTGGGGCGAGCATGGCAAGGGCTTTCGCTCCGAATACAGCCCCGCCTTCTTTGGCGAGCTGTGGGAAGAGCTGCAGCGGGTCAAGGGGGCGTTCGACCCGGCCAACCGCATCAACCCGGGCAAGATCTGTATCCCCTACGGTAGCGGCGCCGAGCTGGTGTCGGTGGATGGGCCCAAGCGCGGCAAGTATGACCGCCAGATCCCGCTCGCGGTGCGCACCAGCTACACCCGCGCCATGGATTGCAACGGCAATGGTCTGTGCTTCACCTTCGAGACCGACTCCCCCATGTGCCCCTCGGTCAAGATCAGCCGTGATCGCCGCCACTCCCCCAAGGGGCGGGCGGGCCTGATGCGTGAATGGTTGCGTCAGCTGGCGGAGCAGGGCTTTGACCCGCTGGCGGAAGAGGTGGCGCTGCAATCCGGTGGCGTGCGCTTCAAACAGCTGGTGGACAAGGTGCGCAACAGCTGGGCCAAACAGCGCGGCGAGTATGACTTCTCCCACGAGGTGATGGAGGCGATGGCGGGCTGCCTTGCCTGCAAGGCGTGCACCAGTCAGTGCCCAATCAAGGTGGATGTGCCCGATTTTCGCGCCCGCTTTATGCAGCTCTATCACGGTCGCTACCTGCGCGCCCCCAAGGATTACTTCGTCGGCACGGTGGAGAGCTATGCGCCGCTGCTTGCCAAGGCGCCGAAGCTGGTCAATTTCTTCCTCGAAAAAGAGTGGGCCCAGAAGGCGACCGAGAAGAGTATCGGCATGGTCGATGTGCCGCTGCTCTCTGTGCCGACCCTGGCCGAGAGCCTGCACGATAACCGCGCCCGCTATTTTGATCTGCCGGGACTGGAGCGGATGAGTGCCGAGCAGCGCAAGCAGGTGGTGCTCATCGTGCAGGACCCCTTCACCAGTTATTACGATGCCCCTGTGGTGCGCGACCTGGTGAAACTCGCCAGCAAGCTCGGTTTCCAGCCCTACTTGCTGCCCTTTAAACCGAACGGCAAGCCCCAGCATATCAAGGGGTTCCTGCGCGCCTTTGCCCGTACCGCGGCCAACAGCGCCCAGTTCCTCAATAAGGTAGCGGCGCTTGGCATTCCCATGGTGGGGGTGGATCCGGCCATGGTGCTTTGCTATCGCGACGAGTATGCCAAGGCGCTGGGGTCGGCTCGCGGCGATTTTCAGGTGTTGTTGCCGCAGGAGTGGCTGCTCTCGCTGCCGGTAGATCAGTTGCCTGCTCGAACCGACAAGACCAAGAGCGAGGAGGGGAGCGAGCCCTGGTATCTGTTTGCCCACTGCACCGAGAAGACCGCCAAGCCCTCGACCCACGGCGACTGGAGTACCCTGTTTGGCCGTTTCGGGGCCAGTTTGCAGCCGGTCTCTGTGGGTTGTTGTGGCATGGCGGGCACCTATGGTCACGACGTCAAACAGGTGGAGAACTCCAAGGGGATCTATGGGTTGAGCTGGGCTGAGCCACTCGCGCGCCTGCCCAAAGCGCGCTGTCTGGCGACCGGCTATTCGTGCCGCAGTCAGGTCAAGCGGATGGAGGGGGAAAAGCTCAAACATCCATTGCAAGCCCTGCTGGAGCTGCTCTGATGCTGACGTTCCCCAAGCGGTTTCGGGTGCCGAAGGCCTATCGGCACCCGCGTTTCTTGCTGTTACCCGCAACTCCCGCTCAGGCGGTGGTGGAGTTTGTCGCCATGTTGCGCGAGCGCGAGCAACTCCATCAGCTGTTTCGCCCGAACGATATCTGGCCCTCGGCCAACTTCAGCCTGAGCCAGCACGAAGGGGATCTGGAGTGGCAGCAGTCGGAGTTTCTGGCCAAGCGCTCCTTTGCCTATGGCCTCTGGAGCCCAGATCGGGAGCCGCAATTTTGGGGCGGGGTTTATCTCTACCCCTCGGTGCTGCCGGAGGTAGCGGTGGAGCTCTTCTTCTGGAAGGTGGCCGAGGCGCCCATCACGGATGAGGAGCTGGAGATTCAGCTGCGCGAGTGGCTCGCCAGGGTGTGGCAGTGGCCAGCCCCCCGCTTGCCGGGGCGAGATGTGCCTTGGTCCGAGTGGCCCGGCGTTACCTACCCCTGGTGACATCCCGCTTAAGGGCATGATTGTGTAACACGCAGCGCCGGGTCGGGGCTGCGTTGTTAACACGTCACCTGGTAACCAACAACTCATATAACAGAACCATGTTGCCGATGGAGGGCGTTTCACTCATATCGGTACGCATTCATCGCTTACATAAGGAGTCTGCTCGCAATGAGTCACGATATTGCGCCCATCTGGCGTAAACCCATGAATCTGGAGGGGCTCAACGCCACCTCTCGCAACACCCTGATGGCCCATCTCGATATCGTCTACACGGCTTTTGGCACCGATTGGCTTGAAGCGACCATGCCGGTGGATCATCGCACCCACCAGCCTCTTGGCATGCTCCATGGCGGCGCGTCAGTGGTGCTGGCGGAGACGCTGGGTTCCTTGGCGGCCAACATGGCGGTGGGACCAGATAGCTACTGTGTGGGGCTGGAGGTAAATGCCAACCATCTGCGAGCCAAGCGGGAAGGGGTGGTGACCGGGCGTTGTCAACCGCTCCATCTGGGAGCAACAACCCAGGTGTGGCAGATTGAAATTCGGGACGAACGTGAGCGTTTATTGTGCACCAGCCGACTGACCATGGCAGTGCTCAAACACAAGCGGGGCAAGGACTCCAGCGAGGAGTGATCTGCAATAACGCACTATGAGTGCAAAATAAGCAAGCCATACTCGTCAGATCCCTCTATAATTGCCAACGTCTTGAGAGGCTTATCACATTTTTCAAGACAGCAGAACAAAGTGGCGCTATAATCGCCGCCTTTTTGCTATTCCGCGGTGTTAGCCGCCTGCCTTAATCTGGAAGAATCTATGTCTGATACCGAACAACTGCCCCTTTTTAGTGAGCTTGGACTGGCCGCGCCTGTATTAAAAGCGCTGCAGGACGTGGGCTATGAGCGCCCGTCACCGATCCAGGCCGCAGCAATTCCCCACCTGATGGCGGGACACGATCTGCTGGGGCAGGCGCAAACCGGTACAGGGAAGACCGCTGCTTTTGCCTTGCCTCTGTTGTCTCGTCTGGAAGCAGGTAACCGCAACACCCAGATCCTGGTGCTGGCGCCTACCCGCGAACTGGCGCTGCAAGTGGCTGAAGCGTGCCAACGCTACGCCCACCACATGCCTGATTTCCACGTACTGCCCATCTACGGTGGTGCCTCCTACGAAACCCAGACCCGCGCCCTGCGTCGCGGTGCCCAGGTTGTCGTCGGTACTCCGGGCCGCGTGATGGACCTGATCCGTCGCAAGAACCTGGACCTCTCCGGCCTGAAAGCACTGGTACTGGACGAAGCTGATGAAATGTTGCGTATGGGCTTCATCGACGACGTTGACTGGATCATGGAGCAGTGCCCGAGCACTCGTCAGGTTGCCCTGTTCTCTGCCACCATGCCGGAGCAGATCCGTCGCGTGGCCCAGAAGCACCTGAAGCAGCCCAAAGAGATCAAGATCGCCTCCAAGACTGCTACCGCGACCACTATTCGCCAGCGTTACTGGCAGGTTACCGGTCTGCACAAGCTGGACGCCATGACCCGTCTGCTGGAAGTGGAATCCTACGAAGCCCTGCTGGTATTCGTGCGTACCAAGAACGCTGCCGAAGAGCTGGCTGGCAAGCTGGCCGCCCGTGGTCACGCCTGTGAAGCGCTGCACGGCGACATCCCGCAGAAACTGCGTGAGCGTACCGTCGACAAGCTGCGTCAGGGCCAGCTGGACATCCTGATCGCCACCGACGTTGTCGCCCGTGGTCTGGACGTTGAGCGCATCACCCACGTAGTGAACTACGACATTCCGTACGACACCGAATCTTACGTACACCGTATCGGCCGTACCGGTCGTGCCGGTCGTAAAGGCGAAGCCATCCTGTTCGTCGCTCCCCGCGAGCGTCGTATGCTGCGCGCCATCGAGCACGCAACCCGTCAGGCCATCGAGCCGATGAAGATGCCGAGCACCGAGGACATTAACCAGCATCGTCTTGCCAAGTTCAAGGAGCGCATCCGCGAAACCATGATGGGTGAAGAGCTCGAGATCTACCACAACCTGGTGAACGAGCTGATCGAAGAGGATTCTGCCGATCCGCTGGAGCTGGCTGCCGCACTGGCCAAGCTGGTACAGGGTGACCAACCGCTGCTGCTGGATGACTCCATTCCGGATCCGCTGCTGAATGCTGGCAACGATCGTGGTGGCTTCGAGCGCCGTGACTTCAACGACCGTGGCGGTCGTGACTTCGGTGACCGTGGCGATCGTCCTGCCCGTCGCATGCCGTCCCTGGAGCCGCGTCCGCTGAAAGACAACCCGGATGTGGAGATGGAGCGTTACCGCGTAGACGTGGGTGCCCATCACGGCGTCAAGCCGGGCCAGATCGTGGGCGCCATCGCCAACGAAGCGAACATCGAGAGCCGCTTCATCGGCAACATCGACATCGCTGATGACTTCTCCACCGTCGATCTGCCGAAAGGCATGACCGCCGATGTACTGGAAGTGATCAAGAAAGCCCGTGTTTGCCAGCGTCCGCTGCAGATCACCCGCTACACCGAAGTGCCGGCCGGTGGCAACACCAGCAGCCGTCCGCCGCGCGGTGATCGTCCGTTCCGTGGCGACCGTCCTTTCAACAAGGATCGCCGTCCGCAGGGTGACCGTCCCTTCAACAAGGATCGCCGTGAAGGCGGTTTCGACAAGGGTCGCAAGTTCGGTGGCAAGCGCCGCGATAGCTAATCCCTGATTGGTAATGCCAGAAGGCCGCTCATTGAGCGGCCTTTTTTATGTTTTTCCTGATGGTGCTTCGCCATAGCGAATCGAGGATGCAGAACTCACTTCGGTGATAAAAACGAGAGCCAAAAGGGCATTATTTTTTTGTTAAACGGTTGTGAGTGATAGGGGAGTGGTGTCATCCTGTCTCAGGACATTGAGTTCGTAGTCAATAAGGTGTGCCTCTGGTTGTGTTGTGTGGCTGCGACTTTAGTTGGTATCCCCTCTCTTTCGTTTGCATATGGCAGAAGAGAGTACGATTAATAAACTGAACACAATGACATGGAGGTTCATCATGACTGGATGGTTTGGCAGAGTGCTGTTGTTGTCCGGGTGTCTTGTATCGAGCGTGGTGCTGGCAGACGATGCGTTTCTGACGATTAAGGGTGATGGGTGTTGCAATGGCAAGGGGCAGATTAGTCTGACCCGGGCCGAGTTTGAGGCACTGCCGCAAAGCGAAGTGACCACCGAAACGCCCTGGACCGAAGGTAGTCACACTTACCGCGGTGTGCTGCTGCGGGAGCTGGTGAAGAAATACGGCCTAAAGAGCAGTGAAGTCAAGGCGATGGCCGTCAATGATTACTGGGCTGCCGTGCCTGTCGAGGATGGTGACAAGTATCCTGTGCTGGTTGCCGAGAAGCAGGATGGCAAGCCGCTGACCCTGCGCAACAAAGGACCTCTCTGGATTATCTACCCGCTCTCCGATTACCCCGACCTGAACAAGGAGCTCTATCACAGCCGCATGGTGTGGCAGCTGATTGGGCTAGAGAGCAAGTAACATGCTGCGCGGCAAGTTTGTCAGCCTGATCCTGATGGTGACTGCCTTTTTGGGGGTCGCCATCTGGTCGGTCTGGAACTATGACCGCGCATTCAATGCTGTTACTCGCTATACCCAGTTATCAGCCTGGGCGTTGGCACAGTTGGAGCTGGAAGTTCACGGTTTTGGCGAATCGCTCCAGCTCTATCGCGCCGGCTCGGTGAGTCAGGAGGAGATGAACAAGCGGTTTGACATCGCCTGGAACCGACTTGATGTTTTCCTGCACGGTGCTGAGGCAAAGCCGGCCAGGTCTCGCTTTGGTGCTGCCCAAGCAGCAGGGCAGCTGATGTCGCTGTTTGAAGAGTACGAACAGGATGTGGTGAGCGGAACGCGCGATTCGACCCGGTTAGCTCGTTTCTCGATAGAACTTGATCGCGATCTGGCGGCTATTCGTGATGTCATGGTGAAGAACTTTACCGGCCCCTCTGCCATTGCTCAGCGCGAGCTGCTCAATGAGTCGCGTACCCAGAATTTTGCCATTCTCGCCTTTCTGATGTCGGCAACTATGGTGATGCTGGTGATGCTGTTTCGCGAAGTGCGTCACCAGCAGTTTCTTGCGTGGAACGATCCCCTGACCCGTCTCCCCAATCGGGCAGCGCTTATCAAGCACCTGAAGTTGCGGGCAGCATATCGTGGCGGCGGCAGCAGTATCACTGTCTGCCTGGTGGATCTAGGCCACTTTCGTGAAGTGAACGACAGTCTGGGATACGAGATAGGGGATGGGCTGCTTAAGCAGCTGGCCGAACGGATTCATAGCGTGGCAGCACCGGGTATTTTTGTGGCCCGCACCGGCAGTGACGAGTTTGCCATCATTATCTCCGGCGCCATGCCGACCTATCTGCGTTTCTCCTTTCTGGAGCAGTTGCGCACCGAGTTGGCCGATCTGGCCTTTGCAGCAGATCCGGCGCACCGGGTCAGGGTCTTCATGGGGGTGAGCCAATACGCTCGTCCGGTACATACTCCGGAAGAGATGTTGCTGTTTGCCGATATCGCCCTCGATAGTGCCAAGCGCCAGCGGCTTCATCGTTCGGTAGTCTTCTCCCGAGCCATGCATCAACATTACCTGCGCAACCGCCGCCTCTCGACCGAGCTGCGTGAATTGATCCAGAGCCCCGAGTGCCAGCAGCTCTGCCTCTACTATCAGCCGATAGTTCGTGGTCAGAGTGCTGTCCGGCTGGGAGCCGAGGTGCTGATCCGCTGGAATCATCCGGAATATGGCTTTATTCCGCCGCTCGATATCATAGCGCTGGCAGAGGAAAACGGTCTGGGAGAGGCGCTGGGGCTCTGGATTTTCCACCGTTTGCAGCGTGATCTTTCCATTTTCCCGCAAGATCTGGTGGAGCTGCTGGAGATCTCGGTCAACCTCTCCAGCTCCATGTTCAATATGGGGCTGGCTGCCAATGTCGAGGAAAGGATGAGTGTCGGTCCGCTCGGGTTACAGCAGTTGATCGTGGAACTGACGGAGACCATAGCGCTGGATGATATCGAGCTGAGCAAGCAGATCATCGCCTCACTGCGCCACATCGGGGTGCGGGTGGCGCTCGATGATTTTGGAACCGGCTGGTCCTCATTCTCATATCTGCGTGAGCTCTATTTCGACAAGCTCAAGATTGACCGCTCCTTTATCACCGCCATCGATAACGATACTCGGCAGGCACTCTTTGTTGAGGCTATCACTTCGCTCTCTCATCAGCTGGGGGTGCGCGTCGTGGCCGAAGGGGTGGAAAACAACGATGAGCTGAAGGCGGTGCTGAGCATAGGGGTGGATGAAATTCAGGGCTATTTCTACTCCAGGCCCTTGCCGCTGCAGGACTTTCTGCTGTTCTGCCATCGCTACTTTATCAATCGGAGCATCATGCAGGAAGTGGCGCAGGGTTAGCCCAGCGGTTGGGGGATAAAGTCTCCACGATCGAGGATCCGCAGACAGGCATCCACCACATCCGCATCGAGCTGATGGCCGCGCATCTGGATGATCTGCTCACGGGCCTGGGGAATGCCGAGGGCGGCGCGATAGGGGCGATCCGAGGACATGGATTCGACGATATCGGCGACGGTGAGGATGCGGGCCTCCAGCAGGATCTCATCCCCCTTGAGCCCCTGCGGATAGCCGGAGCCATCGAGATACTCGTGGTGCTGGTGGATCATCCGGGCGATGGGCCAGGGGAAGTCGATATCCTTGAGCACCAGATAGCCGATGGCGGGGTGTTCCTTGACCAGCTCGAACTCCAGCGGCGTGAGGCGCTCCGGTTTGGTGAGAATTTCGGCCGGTACCTGGATCTTGCCGATATCGTGCACCATGGCGCCCAGATAGATCCCCCGCAGCCGCTTCTCTTCCAGCCTGAGCTCCCGGCCGATGGCTTGGGCCAGCTTGGCCACATGTTTCTGATGGCCAGCGGTATAGGGATCGCGCTGCTCCAGCACGGCAGCGATGGCACCCAGCGCATCTTCCAGTGCCAGCTCCAGCTGGCGGGCATGGAAGATCTTCTCCTGTTGCGAGCGCAGATAAGCCTGCTGGGTATGGCGCGCCTGCAGGCCATAGGTGAGGTAGTCGGTCAGTTGGATGAAGAGCTGCTCCTCCTCCTGGCTGAACAACCGTGGCTGGCCGCTGTGAATGATCAGCGCACCGGCCAGATCCTCCTGCAGTGGCAAGGGGATCAGCAGGCGGGAACGCAACGGGTGGTGGCCGGTATGGTGCCGCTCGTGGAAGATCACCTGATTGAGACGCCGCTGGTGGAGGATGGCCTGGGTGAGGGCCTCATCGTTCAACCACAACGTTTGTTCCGATGCATCGGCACTGCCTGCCTGCGCCACGATCCTCGGCGGTTGGGCGAGTTCGGGCTGGCCTTGCAGCACTGCGACCAGCGGAAAACGGTCATCGACGGCGATGGCATCGCAGATATCCTGCAGCAGTTGTGGCTCATCGCCCGGTTTGAGCAGGGCGTGGTGGGCGCGGCTGATCGCCTGTTGGGTCCAGGTGTACTGTTGCAGTTTCTCCTGCTGCCACTTCTGCTCGGTAATGTCTTCGAAGAAGACGCCGACCCCCACGATGACCCCCGCCTCATCACGCAGGGGAAACTTGGTGGTGCTGAGCCAGCGGGCTTCTCCCCCCTTCAGATAGGGCTCTTCGATGTGCTTGTGTATCCCCTCGCGCATGACTCGGGCGTCATCCTCCCGATAGCGCTGTACCAGTTCGGGGGGAAAAAAGTCGCAGTCATTCTTGCCCACCAGTGCCTCTGGGGAGAGGGCGAGATCCGCCGCCAGCAGGCGGTTGCCCGCAATGTAGCTGAATCGGGTGTCTTTGAGCAGCACCCGATAGGGAAGCTGATCCATCACTTGGGTCAGCAACAGCGCCGAGGAGGGGAGCGCATCGGTCAGTGGGTGGGGGAGTGCACAGGAGGTGAGGAGTTCTGACATCTTATCCCGCCTTGTCTGCAAGTTGACTGATGGGAGGACCGAAGTGGTAGCCGGTCTGCCAGAGCACGATACAGCTATTGACCACTTTTTCATCGTAATGGATCCCGGCATAGCGGGTCAGTTCGGCAAAGGCGTCACTCAGGGGCATGGCCCGGCGGAACGGGCGATGGGAGGTCATGGCGATCAGCGAGTCGGCCACCCGGATAATGCGCGCCTCCAGGGTAATGGCGTTGCCCGCCAGCCCCTGCGGATAGCCGCTGCCATCGAGGTTTTCGTGGTGCTGCAGCACTAGGGTGGCGATGGGCCAGGGGAAGTCGATCTGTTTGAGAATATCGTGGCCGGCCTGGGGGTGCTGCTTGATCAGTTCGAACTCCACCGGCCGCAATTCACGGGGGCGAGTGATGATCTCGGTGGGGATCTGCAGCAGGCCGATATTGTGCACCATGGCCGCCAGTCCCAGCGCATCCAGCCGCTCTTGCCGCAGTTGCATGGCCTGCCCGATGGCCAGTGCCAAATCGCGCACCCTCAGCTCATGGCCCGCACTGTTGCGATCTTTGTGGTGATGGCGCTGGCGAGGGCACTGATGGTCTGGAACAGCAGCTCACGCTGGTGGTGCTCGCTCTCCTTGAGGCGGGTGATGTCGACCAGGGTGCCGATGATGCCGGCAACCATCCCCTGATGGTCATAGAAGAGATCCTTGAAACAGATGACCTGATAGCGCATGCCATTGCGATCATGCAACTGCTGTTCGATGCACTGGGGCTGGCGACTTCGCAGCAACTCGGCTTCCCGCATGCTGTAGGCCTCGGCAAGCCCGACTGGCAGCAGCTCCTCGACCCGTCGACCCAGCAGCGCCTCCTTGCCGATGCCGATCACCTGATTGAAGGCCTGGTTGCAGCCCAGAAATCGCCCCTCGATATCTTTGTAGAACACCGGGATCGGGATGGCCTTGAGCAAGGATTCGTTGAAGTGTTTCAGATCCTTCAGTTCGGCCTGCTGACGCAGAGCGAGCAGCTCGCTGTCCTTGCACAGGGAAATGGCGCGGGCCAGGTTGCCGAGCACCGGGCTGAACAGATGGCAGACCGGTACGATCTGCTGATGTGGCTGGGGGGCGAGCAGCAAGATGAGATAACCCCCTTCAACCTTGAGCCGATAGGCAAACTGGTAGGGGCGGCTGCCCGGCAGGGGGAGCGTCTGTTGCAGCAGGCAGTGCTCCTCCTCGCTGACCCACCCAGGCAGTGGCAGGGTGGTGCCGGTGTGCTGGCGCAGCTGCTCGTCGCCGATCACCTTGAGCAGCTTGTATCCCTCCCGTTGTTGCTGCAATACCGCGCCAACCGGCGTGGCGCAGTGATGCATAAAACGTTGCAGTACCTTTGTGAGCAGCGCATCCAACGTCACTTCACGCCCGATGCAGAGCGCCAGATCGCAGACGATGGCCATGGCGTGGTCGTTGTTCATATCAATGCCCCGTTACAGAGAATGGCGCCGTTATGAAATTGGGGGTAATCCCCGTGGCGCACGCTGCCAATTTCGCCAAGGGAGAGGGCTCCTGCCAGATCGCCGGCCCCCGAGTGGGTCAGCAGGGTGTGCAGCTCGGTCACTGTCTGCTGGTCGAAGTGCAGCTGGCGTCCTGCGCAGTAGTAGACCTCCAGCAAGTGTGCCCGGGTGAGGGTTTGTTGCTGGTTGAGGCGCCTGGCCAGTAAGCAGGCATGTTCGGTGGCACTCTCTGGCGCCTTCAGCAGAGTGAGGATGCTGTGCTCCGCGACCTCGCCGGCGCAGAGCAGGGCGCCGTCATCGTTTGCCTCGACGGGGATCCTGACAATCACATCCCCGTTGGCCCGCAGCAGGCCCAGTGGCATGTGCACCACGAAACGGTAGAGCTCCTCGCGCACCATAGTGTGCTGGAATTGCTGGCGGATCAGCCCCTGATATTTTTGAAAGGCCGGTTGCCAGTCGATGTAGGCAATCTTGTTCGCTTCACTGCTGGTGGCCAGCATTGGTTGTGCCGAGAGTTGATAACCATGTTCCAGAAAGGGAAAGCTGTTGCTGGGCAGCAGCGTGCAGGTGACCCCGTAGGCAAGTTGCCGTTGATTGTCGAACAGGCAGGCAATAGGGGTGAAGCTGCCGCTGCCTGCGTTGGCGCTGGCATAGTTGACGCGATTGGCCAGCTGCAGATAAAGCGCATCCAGAATGGAGGCGATATTGGGAATGAGGTTGTCGAAGGTCAGAAACAGGGTTGGTGGCGGCGAAGGGGTTGGCCAGGTGGCCAGCATGCTTTCCACCTGTTCAGCAATCAGGTGGGCAAGGGATGCTGCGCTGGCCTGCGGTGTCAGGGGCAGCAGTGTGGCGTGATAGGGGTTGGCTCTGGGCAGTAGCCAGGCCCCTTGCGGCAACAATCCTTGCGCACCGATCAGCTGGGGGAAAATGGCGCCATCCAGGGCGATGTTGAAGTCGCGGCACAACTGCTGCAACAGGGGAACCTGCGCGCAATCCTGTTCGGCCAGCAGTATGGTCAGCTTGCCTCCTTGCAAGGGTGCCAGCGTGGCGGCCAGTTCTGTCGGGTTAAATTGGCAAACGTAGTGTTGCTTCATCAATCTGAACTCCATTCCAGAATATAACCAATATATCAATAAGGAATTCAAGAGGGTATGAGGATCTCGCCCGGTTCTGGTTGTATGGCAAAAACCATGATGGGTATCACCCTCGCTGACTTATCTGTCATTTGCGGGCTCGCGGAGTGCGCGATGCTGTCGGGCCGGAAAGAGAAAACCGGCAGCCAAGGCTGCCGGTTTTGCGGGTAATGAGGGGTAGTGACGGTAAAGGTTACTGCAATACCACGTGCTGGAACCCTTGTACCAGGCTGATGACCGGCTGGGGATAGAGCCCCAGCAACACCACCAGCACTGCAGAGAGCAGCACTACCACTCCACCGGAGGAGAGAGCCCAGTCGGCGCTGGCATCGCGCTGCTGCATGCCCGGTTCGCGCAGATAGAGGGTCACCATCACCTTGAGGTAGTAGTAGAGACCCAGTGCGCTGCCGAGCACGATGGCACCGGAGAGCCACCAGAGCTGCGCCTCGACGGTAACGCCGATGAGGTAGAACTTGCCGATAAAGCCGAGGGTCATCGGGATGCCCGCGAGTGACAACATCATCACCGTCAGTACGGCAGTCAGATAGGGGCGCTTCCAGAACAGACCACGATAGCTGTGCAGGGAGTCGGCATCCTTGCCGCGATAGGGGCTCGACATCATGCTCACCACCCCAAAGGCACCCAGGCTGGTGAAGAGATACATCAGCAGGTAGACCCCGGCTGCTTCCACCGGCATCTGGCCGAATCGGCTCGCCACGATCACCGCCAGCAGGTAACCGAAGTGGGAGATGGAGGAGTAACCCAGCATCCGTTTGACGTTGGTCTGCACCAGGGCCAGCAGGTTGCCGACCAGGATGGAGATGACCGCCATGGCAGCCAGCAGCCAGTGGATCATGGGATCGCTCGCCGCCGGTACCGCCAGATAGAAACGCAGCAGCACGGCAAACACGGCGACCTTACTGACGGTGGCGAGGAAGGTGGCGACCGGTGCCGGGGCACCTTCGTAGACATCCGGGGTCCAGAGATGGAAGGGGGCCAGGGAGAGTTTAAAGGCAAAGCCGACCAGCATTAACCCTAAACCGCCCATCAGCAGCGGGTGGTGAGCCGGGCTCTCGGCCAGGGTCTGCCCCAGGGCCGCAAAGCTCAAGCTGCCTGCCTGTGCATAGAGCAGCGCCATGCCAAACAACAGGAAGGCGGTGGCGGCGGCAGAGAGCACCATGTATTTCACCGCGGCTTCCAGCGAGTGGCGCTCGCGGTAGGCGTAACCCACCAGACCGAACATCGGCAGGGTCAGCATCTCGATCCCGATAAAGAGAGAGGCGAGGTGACGGGAGCAGGCCAGCACCAGACCACCAGCGGTGGCGATCAGCAGCAGCAGGAAGAACTCTTCCCGGTTGTCCGGGTAGGTTTTCAGCCAAGATTGACCGAAGGTACAGGTAGCCAGGGCGCCGATGAGCACCAGTCCCATGTAGAAGACGGCGTAACTGTCCACTTGCAGCAGCGGGGTGACCCCCTGATCCCCTTGCGCCATCACGATGGGCAGCGAGAACAGAGCAAGGTTGAGGCCAACAATGGTCACGGTAAAGGCGGTGGTGACACAGCGGCGCCAGGCGATGGCCAGCATCAGGGCCGCCATGGCCCCGGTGGTCAACAGCAGGGGAAGCAGTGCCAGCAGTTGGGAAGCGGAGAAAGTCATTGCAGGGCTCCAGCAGTCGGCAGCAGATACCAGTGCAGCACGTTGATAAGGCTGCTGCTGGCGGTGTCAATCACGGGTTGGGGATAGAGGCCAAGCACAACTAGCAGGCCCGCGATCACCATCATCATGGTCAGCTCGCGGCGATCCAGTCCCTTGAGCATGCTCTCATCCTTGGCGGGGCCAAAGCAGGCGCGCTGCAACATGATGAGAGAGTAGACCGAGGCCAGTACCAGACCGAAGGTGGCGACTGCCGTGATGACAGGGGCAACCTGGAAGCTGCCGATCAGGATCAGGAATTCGCCGACAAAGTTGCCGGTGCCCGGCATGCCAAGTGACGCCACCGAGAAGAACAGCATCACACCGGGCAGATAGCGCAGGCGTCCCCACAGGCCGCCCATCTGGCGCAGATCCCGGGTGTGCAACCGCTCGTAGAGCTGACCGCAGAGGATAAAGAGGCCGGCAGCGGAGAGACCGTGGGCGATCATCTGCACCACGGCGCCCTGCAGGGCCAGCTCGCTACCCGAGTAGATGGCGATCATCACAAAACCCATGTGGGAGATGCTGGTGTAGGCTACCAGCCGTTTGATGTCGGTTTGGGCAAAGGCCACGATGGCGCCATAGACGATACCGATCAGGCCAAGCACCATGGCGTAGGGAGCAAATTCGGCGGACGCCTCGGGGAAGAGCGGCAAGGCAAAGCGCAGCAGACCGTAGGCGGCGGTTTTGAGCAAAATACCGGCGAGATCCACCGAACCTGCGGTCGGCGCCTGACTGTGGGCATCCGGCAGCCAGCCGTGCAGCGGTACCAGCGGCATCTTGACCGCGAAGGCGATAAAGAATCCCAGCATCAGCAGCCACTGAACGCCCTTGCTCATCGGGGTATTGAGCAGCTCCAGATAGTTGAAGGTGAAGACTCCGGTGGCATGCTGGTGGGTCAGCACCAGCCCGATGATGGCCACCAGCATGATAAGGCCGCTCACCTGGGTGTAGATGAAGAACTTGGTTGCGGCGTTGATCCGTGATTTGCCGTCAGTGACCGAATGGCCCCAGAGCGCAATCAGGAAGTACATGGGGACCAGCATCATCTCCCAGAAGAAGAAGAAGAGGAACAGGTCCAGCGCCATAAAGACCCCGAGCACACCGCCCAGGATCCAGAGCAGGTTGAGGTGGAAGAAGCCGATGCGCTGTACGATCTCTTTCCACGAACAGAGAATGGCCAGTACCCCGATAAAGCAGGTGAGGATAACCATCAAGAGCGACAGGCCATCCACCGCCAGATGCAAAGAGATGCCGAAGCGGGGGATCCACGGCAGGCGCCACTCGGCGGCCCAGGCGGAGGCAGCACCAGAGACGCCCGCGCTGTCGAGGCCCGTGGTGGCAAGGGAGAAGTCTCCACTTAGCCAGATGGCACAGGAGAGCAGCAGGCTGGCGCTCATGGAGAGCAGGGCTACCCAGCGGACAAACTGCCCGCCGAGACGCTCCATCTGCCAGCAGAGCAAGCCGCCGATAAAAGGAATTAGCAAGATCCAGAGTAAGGTCACGGTATCAGCTCTCGTTCAAGTTCATATGAGATTGCGCTCCCTGTTCCATCAGGGAAAGCAAACAGCCTGGCTGTATGATTGTCCGGTTGTTCATCGCGTTACCCCAGCAGCAACAGCGCCAGCACCAGCACGGCGCCGATCCCCATGGAGGCGGCATACCAGCGCAACTTGCCGGTCACGGTCCAGGCCAGCAGCTGGTTGCCACGCAGGGCAAGCCAGGCGGGCAGGCCCATCATCCAGTCCAGCGGGTCCTGCCCGACCAGACGGGTTGCCAGCAGATAGGGTTTGACCCACAGCTGGTCGTAGAGCCAGTCAAAGCCCCAGGCGTTGAACCAGAGGGTGCTGAGCAGGCGGCCCGGCGCGCTGTTGGCAATGGAGGTGGCCAGACGGCGCTCACCAAGGAACAGAAACGCGGCCAGCGCAATGCCTGCGATGGCGATGATGCCAGAGGTGATTTCCAGTGCATGGCGCCCCTCTTCGATATGATCACCAGGGCCTGCGGGCAGTACGCCTGCCAGCGGTGGAGTGATCAGCGCACCTATGCCGGTGGAGAGCACCAGCAGCACCAGCAGCGGCAGGTGGTGAGCCAGACCGTGGCCCGCATGGGCTTTGGTCTGCTCTTTGCCATGGAAGGCGATAAAGATCAGCCGGAAGGTATAGAGCGAGGTGAGGAATGCCCCCGCCAGACCGGCCCACAGCAGCGCGCTTTGGCCAGAGGCCTCTACTTGCCACAGGATGGCGTCCTTACTGTAGAAACCGGAGGTGACCAGCGGCAGCGCGGCCAGCGCCGAGCCCCCCACCAGGAAGCAGGCATAGACCAGCGGCAGACTCTTGCGCAGCCCGCCCATCTTGAAGATGTTCTGCTCGTGGTGGGTCGCAACGATAACGGCACCGGCGGAGAGGAACAGCAGCGCCTTGAAGAAGGCGTGGGTCATCAGGTGGAAGATGGCCCCTTCCCATGCGCCGACACCGAGTGCCAGAAACATGTAGCCAATCTGGCTCATGGTGGAGTAGGCGAGGATCCGCTTGATATCGGTCTGAACCAGCGCGGCAAAGCCTGCCAGCACTAGGGTGATGGCGCCAACCAGCCCGACCAGATGGAGGATCTCTGGCGCCAGCAGGAACAGGCCGTGGGTACGGGCAATCAGGTAGACACCGGCGGTCACCATGGTGGCGGCGTGGATCAGCGCTGAGACCGGGGTCGGGCCAGCCATCGCATCCGCCAGCCAGGTTTGCAGCGGCAGCTGTGCCGATTTGCCGACCGCGCCGCCCAAGAGCATCAGGCAGGCCAGCGACAGGGCAGGGGAGCCCTCGGCAAACAGGGTCGGTGCGCGCACCAGCAGCTCGTGGATATTGAGGGTGCCCAGTTCCCGATAGAGGATAAACAGGCCGATGGCGAGGAAGACATCACCCACCCGGGTCACGACAAATGCCTTGAGGGCCGCCGCGCCGTTCTTGCGATCCTTGTAGTAGAAGCCGATCAGCAGATAGCTGCACAGCCCCACCCCTTCCCAGCCGAGGTAGACAAACAGCAGGTCATCGGCCAGCACCAGAAACAGCATGCTGGCGATAAAGAGGTTGGTGTAGGTGAAGAAGCGGGAGTAACCCTCTTCCCCGCGCATATACCAGGAGGCGAACAGGTGGATAAAGAAACCCACCCCGGTCACCACCCCCAGCATGGTCAGCGATAGGCCATCCAGTGCCAGTGAGAAGCTCGGGGTAAAGTTGCCCACCGCCATCCATTGCCACAGGCGCTGGACATAGACGCCCCCCTCGGGCGGGTTGCCCAGAAAGTCGATGCCCACCCACAGGGTAGTGAGGGCCGACAGGCCAATGGAGCCTACCCCGATCAGCGCCGAGGTACGTTCACCAAACCGGCCGAGGGAGAAGGCCAACACCAGCCATCCCAGCAGCGGAAATAAAAAAGTCAGATATAAGAGGCTCATCCGCGCATCTCGCTCACAGTGTCCACGTTCAGGGTGTGGTAACGACGATAGAGCAGCAGTAACAGGGCAAGGCCGATACTGGCCTCCGCTGCCGCCAGAGAAATCACCAGGATATACATGATCTGGCCATCGGCCTGGGCCCAGCGGCTACCCGCCACCACAAACGCCAGTGCCGAGGCATTCATCATGATCTCGATACTCATCAGGATGTAGAGCAGGTTGCGGCGGATCAGCAGACCGCACAAGCCGATGCAGAAGAGCACCGCGGCCAGCAGGAGGCCGTGCTCCATAGGGATTCCATTCATTGCTGACCTCCTTCTTGTGCAGAGCGGGATGCTGTGCGGGGGACGGAGAGCACTTCACCGCTCTTCTCTTCCCGACCCAGGTGATAGGCGGTTACCAGACCCGCCAGCAGCAGGATGGAGGCAAGCTCCACCGCCAGCACATAGGGGCCAAAGAGCTCGACACCCACCTGCTTGGCGGTCACCTCGGTCACTCCGATCAGGCCCCCGGTCACCCCGAGAATGCCGTGGGCCAGAAAGCCCAGCAGGATCAGCGAGAGCAGGGCTGGGCCCCCCCAGGTCATGGGGGTGAGCCACTTTTTCTCCTGTGCCTGGGCACTCCCCAGGTTCAGCATCATCACCACGAACACGAACAGCACCATGATGGCGCCGGCGTAGACGATCACCTGCAGGGCGCCCGCAAAGGCGGCACCCAGGCAGAAGAAGATCATGGCCACGGCGATGAGGGAGATGATGAGATTGAGCAGCGCATGCATGGGATTGCTGGTGCTGATCACCCGCAGCGTGCTGTAAATGGCCACCAGGGCCGAGGCATAAAATGCCAGTTCCATGATTGACTCCTCAGGGCAGCAGGCTCTTGACATCGATGGGCTTGGCTTCGTTTTCGGCATCCCCTTTCGGCTTGCCGTCGATGGCCATCCCGCTCATGCGATAGAAGTTGTAGTCCGGGTATTTGCCGGGCCCGCTGATCAGCAGATCCTCCTTCTCGTACACCAGATCCTGGCGGCGGTACTCACCCATCTCGAAATCCGGTGTCAGCTGGATGGCTGTGGTGGGGCAAGCCTCTTCACACAGGCCGCAGAAGATGCAGCGAGAGAAGTTGATGCGAAAGAACTCCGGATACCAGCGACCATCTTCCCGCTCGGATTTTTGCAGCGAGATGCAGCCGACCGGGCAGGCAACTGCGCAGAGGTTGCAGGCCACGCAGCGCTCGTCCCCGTCGGGGTCGCGGGTCAGCACGATGCGACCGCGGTAGCGGGGGGCCGCATAGACTGCCTGCTCCGGATAGTTGAGGGTTTCACGGGGCCGCCAGGCATGGGAGAAGACCATGGCCAGACTGCGTAACTGGGTGCCGACACCCTGAATAATGCTAACAATTTTCATATTGAGTGCCTCACTGCGTACTTATCAGTACAACTGCCGCAGTGACCAGCATATTGATCAGGGTCAGCGGCAAGCAGACTTTCCAGCCAAACGACATCACCTGGTCAAAGCGCGGGCGAGGCAGGGAGGCCCGCAGCAGGATGAAGAACACCATGAAACAGGCGGTCTTCAGGGCAAACCAGATGAAGGGGGGCAGCCAGGGGCCGTGCCAGCCACCGAAGAAGAGGGTCACGATGAGCGAGGAGATCAGCACGATGCCGATATATTCGCCCACGAAGAAGAGACCCCACTTCATCCCCGCATACTCGATGTGATAGCCGTCGGCGAGCTCCTGCTCGGCTTCTGGCTGATCGAACGGGTGACGGTGGGTGACGGCGACACCGGCAAACAGGAAGGTGACAAAGCCCAGGATCTGGGGCACCACGTTCCACAAGTCTGCCTGTGCCTCGACGATATCCCGCAGGTTGAAACTGCCGGTCTGGATCACAATCCCCATCAGGGATAGCCCGAGAAACACCTCGTAGGAGAGGGTCTGGGCCGAGGCGCGCAAGCTGCCGAGCAATGAGTATTTGTTGTTGCTCGACCAGCCGGCGAACAGCACCGCATAGACCGCCAGCCCCGCGATGGCCAGGATGTAGAGCAGCCCCACATTGAGATCCGCCACGCCCCAGGTGGGGGTGATGGGCACCACCGCAAACGCCAGAATAAAGGCGGTGAAGGCGATGATGGGGGCCAGGATAAAGATCCGGCGATCGGCGAACGGCGGGATCCAGTCCTCCTTGAAGAACATCTTGATCATGTCGGCGGCCAGCTGGAGCAGACCAAACGGCCCCACCCGGTTGGGGCCGTAGCGATCCTGCCACAGGGCCAGCAGACGGCGCTCGATGAAGCTCATGAAGGCGCCAGCCCCCACGATCCCCACCAGCACGATCAGTGCCTTGCCCACCTCCAGCAACAGATCGATCAGCGACTCGCTCATGCGATCACCTCCTGCAGGTTAGTGATTGAGGCTTGTTGCAGGGCCGTCGGCAGGCCGTTCACCCCAAGGGGGAGCCCCACCAGACCGGCGCTCAGCTGTTCGCTCAGGCGCAGGCGCAGTTGCCAGTGGCTACCGCCCCAGGAGAAGGAGACCTGATTGCCTGCATGGAGGGCCAGACGCTGCGCATCTGCTGGATTCAATACCAGCTCGGGTTCGTTCATCCGGGCCTGAATTACCGGGCTGCGAGCGGAGAGCTCCTCGCCGCCAAACAGCTGGGCATAATTGACCACTTGCAGCGCCTCTGCGGCCTTGAAGGGGGCGGGGATGGTGGTGAACCAGCCGAGCAGCTCCTTGCCTTCTGCCTGCGGGTCTGTTGCTTCCAGCAGGCGGCGACCCGGATCGCCAGCACGCAGTTTGCCACCCACTTCATCCTGGAACTTGTTCCAGGCGGAGGGAGAGTTCCAGCCCGGCGCCCATGCGAACGGTACTTGCGGCAGCGGCTGACGGGCTCCGGCATACCCTTCCATGGAGAAGTTGAAGGGGGAGTCGGGATCTTGCGCTACCCGCGGTTCGCTGACGTTCTGATCCGCCAACATGGAGGTGCGACCGCTGTAACGATGCGGCTCACGGGCCAGTCGCATGCCACGGATCCGCAAGCCTGCGTTGGGCGCCGCTTCCAGCATGGTAGCCAGCAGCGGATTGCTGGTGGCGCAGTCATGGTTGACCTGGTCGAAGTTCTGCCAGCGCAGCGGCTTGCGTTCGATCGCCCCTTGCAGCGCCGTCAGCCAGCGCCACCCTTCACGCACCTGAGTATCGGCGTTGTAGAAGGCGGGTGCATAGACCTGGAAGAAGCGTTGGGCGCGCCCTTCCATGTTCACCAGGGTGCCATCGGCCTCGGCAAAACTGGCCGCTGGCAGCACCAGATCTGCCTTGTTGGCGGTCGGGGTCGCCTGATGGTCGATGACCAGCAGGTGCTGCAGCCGTGCCAGAGCAGCATCCACCCGGTTGCGCGGCGCGCGGCGGTAGAGATCGTTCTCCAGGGTGACCAGCGCCAACCCCTCTTCTGACTCGATACGCGCAAGGGCGGCTTCGAGTGGCTTGTCTGACAAGGTTTGGGCGCCCAGCATGGCCAGACCCAGCGAGTTGGCCTCCTGGCCAACCAGCGCGATGTTGGCTTCCAGACCTCGGCCTTTCAGGGCGCGGGCAATGTTGCTGGCCGCCTCAAGCAGCGCCACATCGCGGGCAGTGGAGCCTGCAATGATGAGCGGCTTCTTGGCGTTGCCGAGCAGCTCGGCCCAGCGAGTCGCTTGTGCCTGCAGCTCGGGGCAGAGGTCGCTCACGGCCGGTGCTACTGGGTCGAGCAGGTGGGCGATGGCAAAGCCAAGGCGCGCCTGATCGGCATAGGGGGCGTGCAGCTTGTCGGCCGCCACATCGTCAAGACGGGTGGTGTCGAGACTGGTGATGAGCAGCGGGTAGCGCTCGTTCTGACCCAGGGTCTGAACGGCGGCGACTTGCCACAGATCGACCTTCATCTTGCGGGCCAGCTCGCGAGCCTTGCCCTTGACCGACTGACGCAGCGCCAGCGCGATACGGGCGGCGCTCATGGTGACATCCTCGCCGAGCAGCAGAATGGCGTCGGCCTCTTCCATGTCCCGCAGGCTCGGGGTCGGCACGCCGCCCTGTTGCAGGATCTGCAGCATCTTCAGCTGACAGGCCCACTCGGCCTGCTCGACGCCAGCGTAGAAGTTGTCTGCCCCCACCAGCTCGCGCAGGGCAAAGTTGCTCTCCAGCGAGGCGCGGGGCGAGCCGATGCCGATGAGGTCACGGGCCGTGCGCAGGGCATCGGCGGCGCGGTTGAGGGCGCCATCGACCGTGATGGTCAGCTGGTCGTTGCCATCTTTGAGCAGCGGTTGGCGCGGGCGATCGGCCAGATTGACGTAGCCATAGCCAAAGCGGCCACGGTCACAGAGGAAGTAGTGGTTGACGCTGCCGTGGAAGCGGTTTTCGATGCGGCGCAGCTCGCCATAACGCTCGCCCGGACTGATGTTGCAGCCCACGGAGCATTGCTGGCAGATGCTGGGGGCAAATTGCATGTCCCACTTGCGGTTGTAACGTTCGGAGTGGGTCTTGTCGGTGAAGACGCCGGTGGGGCAGACCTCCACCAGGTTGCCGGAAAATTCACTCTCCAGGGTGCCATCCTCGACCCGCCCGAAATAGACGTTGTCGTGGGCACCATAGACCCCGAGATCCTCGCCACCGGCATAATCCTTGTAGTAACGGACGCAGCGGTAGCAGGCGATGCAGCGGTTCATCTCGTGACCGATGAAGGGGCCCAGCTCCTGATTCTGGTGGGTGCGTTTGGTGAAGCGGTAGCGACGGCTGTTGTGGCCGGTCATCACCGTCATGTCCTGCAGGTGGCAGGCGCCGCCCTCTTCACACACCGGGCAGTCGTGAGGGTGGTTGGTCATCAACCACTCCACCACGCTCTTGCGAAATTCTTTAGCCTCTTCATCCTCGATGGCGATGTAGCTGCCATCGGTGGCCGGGGTCATGCAAGACATGACCAGACGACCGCGTTTGTCATCGGCATTCTGATACTGTTTGACCGCACACTGGCGGCAGGCGCCAACGCTACCCAGCGCCGGATGCCAGCAGAAATAGGGGACGTCCAGACCCAGCGACAGACAGGCTTGCAGCAGGTTATCTGCTCCGTCTACCTCGTACTCTTTGCCGTCTACATAAATGGTTGCCATACAACTTCCCTGAAACCTGTTTTGTGAAATCTGTGGTGTCGTTACCAGCGCTCGCCCAGCAGATTGGGCTGGATCCCTTTGACCGGCTTGCGGTTATCACCGCTGCCTTTGATCCCGGCCTCGAATTCGGAGCGGAAATATTTGATGGCGCTGGCGAGCGGCTCGACGGCGCCCGGTGCGTGGGCGCAGAAGGTCTTGCCCGGGCCAAGGAAACCGCAGAGTTGTTCCAGAGTCGCCAGATCGCCGGATTGCCCTTCGCCACGTTCCAGTGCCCGCAGCAGCTTGACGCTCCAGGGCAGGCCATCGCGACAGGGCGTGCACCAGCCACACGACTCGCGGGCGAAGAACTCCTCCATGTTGCGCAGCAGGGAGACCATGCTGATGGAGTCATCCACCGCCATGGCGAGGCCAGTCCCCATCCGGGTACCTACCTTGCCGATACCGGCGGTATACATCTGGGCATCGAGGTGCTCCGGCAGCAGGAAGCCGGTTCCCGCGCCGCCCGGTTGCCAGGCTTTCAGGCGATAGCCGCTCTTCATGCCGCCGGCGTAATTTTCAAACAGCTCGCGGGCGGTGATGCCAAAGGGCAGCTCCCAGACCCCGGGGTTGTTCACCTTGCCGGAGAAGCCCATCAGCTTGGTGCCGTGATCTTCCGAGCCCGGCAGCGCCAGCCCGTGATACCAGGCGACCCCGTTGCCGATAATGGCAGGCACGTTGCAGAGGGTCTCGACGTTGTTGACGCAGGTGGGTTTTCCCCAGACACCTGAGACGGCGGGGAAGGGGGGTTTGGCACGCGGGTTGGCGCGTCGCCCTTCCAGCGAGTTGATAAGGGCCGTCTCTTCGCCACAGATGTAGCGGCCGGCGCCGGTGTGGACGAACAGCTCGAAGTCAAAACCGGATCCCAGAATGTTCTTGCCCAGTAGACCGGCGGCCTTGGCCTCTTCCACCGCACGGCGCAGGTGGATGGCAGCATCCACATACTCGCCGCGCAGGAAGATATAGCCGCGATAGGCCTTGAGCGCCCGGGCACTGATGATCATCCCCTCGATCAGCAGATGGGGCAGTTGCTCCATCAGCAGGCGATCTTTCCAGGTGTTGGGCTCCATCTCGTCGGCGTTGCAGAGCAGGTAACGGATGTTCATGCTCTCGTCTTTGGGCATCAGCCCCCACTTCACACCAGTGGGGAAGCCCGCGCCGCCACGCCCCTTGAGACCGGCATCCTTGACGGTGCTGACGATCTCGTCCGGGCTCATCTGGCCGAGCGCCTTGCGGGCGGCTTCATAGCCCTGTTTGGCCTGATACTCCTCCAGCCACAGCGGCTGGCCGTCGTCCCGCAGCCGCCAGGTGAGCGGGTGGGTCTCGGCGGTGCGGGCCGTGCGGTTGGCGGTGCCAAGAGAGGCGAGGATCTTGTTCTGCGGCAGGCTCATGGGTAAGCCTCCAGCGTTTTCAGCAAGGTCACCGGATCGAGGCCGCCATAGGTGTCGTCATCGATCATGATGGCTGGCCCCTTGTCGCAGTTGCCAAGACAGCAGACCGGCAGCAGGGTGAAGCGGCCATCCGGGGTGGTTTGACCGGGGCCGAGGTTCATCACCTCCTTGAGACCGGCCAGCAGATCTTCATGGCCATTGATGTAGCAGACCATGCTGTCGCAGACGCGGATGATGTGACGGCCTACCGGCTGGCGGAAGATCTGGCTATAGAAGGTGGCAACCCCCTCCACGTCGCTGGCGGGAATGCCGAGCTCGGCGGCGATGGCGTGAATGGCGCCGTCGGGGACCCAGCCTCTGGCCTGCTGCACGATCTTGAGTGCTTCGATGCTGGCGGCGCGGGGATCTTCGTAGTGGTGTTTCTCGTGTTTGATGGCATCGCGTTCAGCCTGGCTCAGAACAAAGTCGTCCTGTTTGCTGCTGCATGCCCCTTGCCCCTGTGGGGTCTGATTATTGTGACACTGACATTGCTGGCTCATGACTTGACCTTTGGTGGCTTGTCCTTTTACTGCTCGTCCGGCGATCCCGATTCCCGGCCATGGCCGGGAGGGCGGATCACTTAACGGTCCACATCCGACATAACAAAATCGATACTGCCCAGATAGACGATGAGGTCCGACACCATGCTGCCCTTGATCACCGAGGGGATCTGCTGCAGGTGAGCAAAGCTCGGGGTGCGGATCCGGGTCCGGTAGCTCATGGTGGAGCCGTCACTGGTCAGGTAGTAACTGTTGACCCCCTTGGTCGCCTCAATCATCTGGAACGACTCGGCAGCGGGCATCACCGGGCCCCAAGACACTTGCAGGAAGTGGTTGATAAGGGTCTCGATGTGCTGCAGGGTGCGCTCTTTGGGCGGCGGGGTGGTGAGGGGGTGATCTGCCTTGAAGGGGCCCTCCGGCATGTTTTTCATGCACTGCTCGATGATCGACATGCTCTGGCGGATCTCCTCGATCCGCACGGTGGCTCTGTCGTAGGCATCGCCATTGCTGCCGACTGGCACTTCAAAGTCGAATTGATCGTAACCGGAGTAGGGACGCCACTTGCGCACGTCGAAGTTGAGGCCGGTGGCGCGCAATCCGGCCCCCGTGGTGCCCCAGGACAACGCCTGCTCGGTGGTGTAGGCAGAGACGCCTATGGTTCGACCGCGAAGAATGCTGTTGCGCATCGCCGCTTTTTCGTAATCCATCAGCCGCTTGGGCAGCCAGCTTAGCAGGTTGTCCTGCACCAGCCGCTGCCATCCCTTCGGCAGGTCGTGGGCCACACCGCCGATACGGAACCAGGCCGGATGCATGCGGGCACCGGTGATCGCTTCGATGATGGTGTAGATCTTCTGCCGATCGGTGAAGGTGAAGAAGACCGGGGTCATGGCCCCCACGTCCTGGATATATGTACCGAGGAACAAGAGGTGGCTCTGGATGCGGAACAGCTCCGCCATCATCACCCGGATCATGTCGACCCGCTGCGGCACCTTGATGCCGGCCAGCTTCTCGACCGCCAACACGTAAGGGAGGTTGTTCATCACCCCGCCCAGATACTCGACCCGGTCGGTATAGGGGATATAGCTGTGCCAGGATTGGCGCTCGCCCATCTTTTCGGCACCACGATGGTGGTAGCCGATGTCGGGCACGCAGTTGCGGATCTCCTCGCCATCGAGCTGCAACACCAAGCGGAAGGCGCCGTGGGCAGAGGGGTGGTTGGGGCCGAGGTTCAAGAACATGTAGTCCTCGTTATCGTTGCCGCGGGCCAGTCCCCACTCTTCCGGTTTGAACAGCAGGTTCTCCTGCTCCATGTCCTGTTTGGCTGCATCGAGCATGAAGGGATCGAATTCGGTGGCGCGCGCCGGGTAATCCTTGCGCAGCGGGTGACCCTGCCAGCTTTTGGGCATCATGATGCGGGTCAGATGGGGGTGGCCATCGAAGGTGATGCCCAGCAGATCCCACACTTCCCGTTCATACCAGTTGGCATTGGGGAAGTGGTTGGTGATGGTGGGCAGATGCAGGTCACTTTCGGCCAGCGCCACTTTCAACATCACATCGGCGTTACGGTCGATGGAGATGAGGTGATAGAAAACGGTGAAGTCGCTTTGCGGCAGGCCGTCGCGATGGCTACGCAGCCGCTCGTCAGTCGCACTCAGATCGAAGAGCATCACGAACGGGGAGGGCACCTTGCGCAAAAAGCCCATCACATCCTGAAGCAGTTCGCGGGGAAGCCAGACCACCGGCACGCCGGTGCGCGTGGTCTGCACGGTGAAGTGCTCGGCCCCGAAGTGGGCAAACAGTTCGCCAATGACTTTGGCATCCTTGTGGTCGCTGGGCTGCCACTGGGCCATGGCGTAATTGCTGGGAAAATCACGAGTCAGTTTCATGGTCAGATCTCATCCGGCGTGCGCAGGTTGGTCACATTGATCCGTTCGCCGCGCTTGCGCTCTTTTTCGGCCTGCATCTGGGGACGGTAGATCCCCTGATCGCCCACTACCCAGGAGAGGGGGCGGCGCTCTTTGCCGATGGAGTCCTGCAGCAGCATCAGGGCTTGCAAAAAGGCTTCGGGACGGGGCGGGCAACCCGGAATGTAGACGTCGACCGGCAGGAACTTGTCCACCCCCTGCACCACGGAATAGATGTCATACATGCCGCCGGAGTTGGCACAGGCGCCCATGGAGATCACCCACTTGGGTTCGAGCAGCTGTTCATACAGGCGCTGGATGACTGGCGCCATCTTGATGAAGGGGGTCCCTGCAATCACCATGAAATCGGCCTGACGGGGCGAAGCGCGGATAACTTCGGCGCCGAAGCGGGCCACATCGTGGGGGGAGGTGAAGGCGGTACACATCTCCACGTAGCAGCAGGAGATGCCGAAGTTGTAAGGCCAGAGGGAGTTTTTGCGGCCCCAGTTGACTGTGTCTTGCAGCACCTCCTCGAGACGGCCCATCATGATGCCGCGCGTCGCTTCTTGCGCCAGTGGGTCATCGACGGTCTGGCGCTGCTCCTGGGGGTAGCGCTCAACGGGTGCATCCGGGTCAATCCGGGTCAGGGTGTACTTCATGGTGCAACCTCAAGGAAAGGGTCTGTGGTTCAATCACTGTTTTTGTTGTTCAACTGCGGTTTGCGCGGTGACCAGTCCAGTGCGCCGATGCGCCAGAGGTAGATCAGGCCGATAAGCAGCAGTCCGATGAAAATGGTGGCTTCAATAAAGCCGACCCAGCCACTCTCCCGCACGGAGACAGACCAGGCAAACAGGTAGAGCGCCTCGACGTCGAAGATGACGAAGAACATGGCGACCAGATAGAACTTGGCGGAAAAACGCAGGCGGGCACTGCCGACCGAGTCGACACCAGATTCAAATGGCTTGTTCTTGGTGCGGCCGTAGGCGCGACCTCCCAGCAGGGCGGCGAGGCCTATCATCACCAGACAGATGGTGATGGCACCGATGACATAAATGGCAAAAGCCCAATGTTGAGCAGAAATATCAGCAAACATAGAGGTTTTTCCTAACCAAATTAATCAAGCGACTTAACAATAATGTTACGCATTATGACACTTTCGCACTGATTTACATGTCATTTTTACGGGTTAATTATTAATCGGTTAACCAGTAATTAAATTTTGTTAAGAAGCGCACTTTTTTGTTGGTTATGGCGGGCGAGAAAGGCCTGTAAAGCGCAGAGAGCTGCTCCTCGTCATCACCTGAAAGGGGTATGTCGCGTGCGAAGCAGGATCAGGTCGGTATCGCGGGCAGGGAGCACAGGCGGGAGAAGAGCGTGATGGCGGGTGAGGTAGAGAGGGCGGCAAGAGCAATAAAAAGAGAGGCTTTCAAGCCTCTCCTGTCATCGCGTTCCGGTTTCGAGCGTGGGGCGGTCAGGGTTTATTGGCGACCAGCAAGACCTGATCCGGGTAGGCGCCAATGGAGCGAAGACCGATATCTCCCGAGGTGATATCCAGATACGCCCGCTGACCATTGGCGGAGGTTACCGTGCTGCTCATCAGATAGACATAGCCCTCATTGACCTCTTTACCGCCCCCCGCCATGGCGCGCGGGAAAATGGCTTCATTGAGAGAGGGCTTGTAGCAGGCGTGCTCGACCAGGGTCGCCAGCTCCTTGATGTCGGGCAGGCGCCACTGGCTGATACCGCCGAAGTGATAGAGAGCATGGCTGCTGTCACTGCGGATCCGCTCCGCCACTTGCAGCCCCTGCTGCCAGTAGTAAACGGTCGGTTCACCCAGGCAACTGCTGCCACTCCATGTCTGCCCCAGTTTGCAGCGCATCCAGGTGAGGCCGGTGTGTTGATCCGTGACGGTGCCGTTGCCATGGTCAAGAAAACGGGCAGAGGGGGCGGTGCGATCCATGGTGTCATCACAAATGGCAGCACCGTGGGCCAGGGGGGCCAGCAGTGCCAGCATGGCGAACGAAAAGCGATAAAGGCTCATGATATTCCTCGGATTATTGGGGAGTGGCGACCAGTCGTACCTGCATCAGCTCGATATAGGTATCTTGCAGCACCAGCGCGGGATAGGTGGTGCCCGCATCTTCTCCCAGGAGCAGGACTGTGCGTTTGCTGATGGGGCCACCGGAAAAGCGCTGGGCTGTGTTGCTGGTGGCGCTCCAGTAGTAGCCATGGTAGGTGTCATCTTCCGAGGGGGCGATATCCGGGAAGTAACGGGTATCCACGATGATGCGTTGACCCAGCGGGTCCTTGGCCAGGCTGCCGTAGTGCATCAGTGACATCAGCTCACCCATGGTGGGCAGCCGCCACTGGCTGATGCCGCAGCGCTGCTCGCCATTGAGCCACTGCTGATACGCGCGGGTGGTCAGCATGGTGGTCAGCGCCTGTGCCCGGGCGAGGGCCGCCAGATCTCCTTCGGCGGTGAGCTGTTCGATCCTCTTATGAATATGCTGGTAGGCCGCTTGCTGCTCGCCTGCGGTCGCCTTGAACTGCTCATCCTCATAGGCAAAGGGTCTGCTTTTCCAGGCCGGACTCAAGGGATCGTCCGATTTGACCTCCCACACCAGACCGGTATTGAGATCCTTGACGCACTGCCAGCTCGGCGCGTTGTCAGGGAGCGCCTGACCGCGATCATCGAGTTTGCGATAGGCAAGCTGGGGACGAGTGCGATTCCAGCTGGCATCTTGTCCCGGATAGTCGGCGGGTTCTTGTTCCAGCAGCGGGTCGTTGCCATCGCTGAAGGTGGTGACGCCGGTGACGGTCAGCAGGTTGCGTGGCTGCTGCTGCACCAGCAGGGTCAGCAGCTCGCTTTGGGTCTCTTCGGCAAACTGGCCGTTGCGCTGCCACTCCTGAGCCAATTGCTCCAGCATCAGGCTGATGGCGCGATAGCTGGTGGTGAGCAACTGGGTCTCCTTGGCGGTGGCAAGGCGTGTGCGGGCCTGTTGCTGCAAGCTGGTCGCCACCTGTTGTAGCGCCTGATCAAACTGGCCGAGACCCGCGAGGGCCGCGCGGTCGCTGCCTGGTTGCAGCGGCACGAGATCGGCCAACAGCTGCGTCAGTGCGCGATCGGCAGCCACCCCTTCGGCAATACGGCTCTGCCACAGAGTGCTGAGCAGGGTCGGTTGCAGCCGTTGTGGCTCCCCTTTGGCGGCCGGATGTGCCAGCAGCAGCCCTCCGCCCCGCGGTACGAACAGCAGGGGTGAGTTGACGATGTTGGCCGAACGGCTGACAAGGGCCACAGCTCCTTCGCCGCTGACGGCAGGATCGGCGGCATCACACAGCCAGTTCTGATCCAGATCGGCGCACAGGGTACCGGCGGTCGGCAGGGCGACATCGACCCGGTAGTCCGGGATCGCCAGTGGTGCGTTATCTTCCCCGCCGCCACAGGCGCTGAGCAGGGCTGAGAGGGTTGCAATAACCAGTACGGATGGTTTCACTTCACATTCCTTGATTCGGTCACAGGTTCACGGGGGCGGTGACCCCCGTGGTACAGGGTTCAACGGCGCGAGACGCTCCGGCGCCAGAGGCGGGGCCAGAGGGCCAGCAACAGCAGCAGGGGGGACGCCGTGCCGCCACCCCCTTCATCCTGCTCAAGGGGAATGATGCCTGTGTTGGGTAGGGCTTCATCCTTGTCGCAGCGGGTGCCGACTTGCTGGGCGACGCGCCAGTTGCGCAACTGACCGGTGTCACCGGCGCTGGTGTCGTTGATCTCCAGCAGCCAGCGGCCTGCGAGCGGTTCACCGTGCAGCTTATCCAGCGATTCGAACGGTACCAGTTCACGCGGAAACTCCCCCTTGAGCCGGGTATGGCTGGCGTAGCCTTTGTTCCACAGGCTGATCCGGGTGCCGTAAGGGGAGGTGAGCCAGATCTCCAGTTGCTCCAGTTTGCTGTGCTCCAGATCGAGGGCGACCACGAATCCGCTGTCGATGCGGGCCTTGCTCTCGGGCAGGGTGAGAGTGAAGCGGGACAGGCCGTGCCGTTCATCGCTCACCGCATCCTTGATCTGGCCACCCTGGCCGATGGCCCGCTGCCAGAGCGGTTCACCGATCGGCAGTTGCAGGTCAAGGCGGGTCTGGCGCTCGGTGGGGCTGGGCAGGGTGAGCTGGAACTGCAGCGGCAAGGTGACTGCCTCGCCACAGGTCAGGTTGCTCGCTGCTTCCAGCGGCAGGGTCCAGCGGGCGGTGCCATCGGCGTTGAGCTCTCCCTGCCAGTGACCGTCACCCATGAGCCCCTTGGTCGGGAGCAGGCTGGCGTCAGCCACGGTCAGGGGCCGGCCGCTCTGGTTGGTCAATTCGATGGCGAGGCTCTTTTTCTCCCCGGGCAGCAGGTAGCTGTCATCGGCAAGGCGGGCCGCGATGGGCGTGGGCAGCAGTGCGTGGTGGCGGAAGGCCTGCTCCAGCAGCTTGCCATAGCTGCGATCCGGATAGAGGCGGTTGGCGGTATCCACGGTGACGCGCGCCAGCTGGGGCATCCGCACCTGCGGGCCGAGGCCGAAGTGGGATTCAATCAGCAGGGTATCGAACTCGTCACGGGCTACCTCGCCATACTGTTCAACGGCCTGGCGCAGCGCGGTGAAGAGCGGGGTGCCCCACAGCTGGTCGCCGTTGCTGCCGTTGATGGTGAGGTGAGCCGGATAGAGGAAGCCCGGGTGATAGCGTGCCCGCAGATCATCGAGCTGACGGGGCGTCCGGCCGCTGATCCTGGCATCCCAGTTGAATACCATGAAAGGCTCGAACTGGCGGGCTTCGGGGCTGCGCTGGCGCCAGCTGGCGGCCAGATAGTCGCTAAAGCCCTCGCCGATGGCGCCCCAGTCACCCTCTTCTCCCATGTCGGGCAGGATATGGTGCTGCACCGCATGGCCAAACTCGTGCCAGATCACCATCGGATCTTCCGCATCGGGTACCCCGATCCGGCCAATTTCCAACCGGCGCAGGAAGGGGTCATAGAGGGAGTTGTCCTGCTCCCCGGCATCGGTATCGATGGCCAGGGGGCCGCCCATCAGCGTCGGGTAGCCCAGGGATTCCACATGGCGCTGGGCCAGATCCAGATGGTAGTAGCCATTGATATCGAGGAAGGCGGGCTGCTGGTGATCCAGCTGGAAGCCATCGGCATCAGGGCTGCTAAAGGGGGCAGTTTCCGGCGCCGTGCCATCCACGACCCGGGCGCGTGGGCCACTCAGCTGGTAGGTGTCATCCACCTTTTGTACCGTGAGCGGCGCGGTGCGATAGGCCCCGTTGTCCAGCACCAGATCGTGGCGCCACAGCAGGTTGCCATCTTGCAGCTGGGTGCGTGGGTCGAGGGCAAAGATGCGGGCCTGCACCGTGGCCGCTTCTCCTGCCAGCGGGACCGCTTCGGCACGGGTGTTGGCCTCTTGCAGCGTGCGCCCCAGCAGGGCGCTGCCATCGCAGGTGACAAACAGTTGCCAGTGGCTGCTTTTGCTGTTGCCCGGCTGGCTTTCCACCGCCAGCAGACGCCAGGCCGCAGTCAGGGTGTCGCCATCCTGCCAGTACCAGGGCTGGGCCTCGTCACTGCCGGCGAATTGCCACACAGCGCCATCCAGCGTGGCGGTATAGGCATCCACCCCGGCGCGGCTTGCTTCATCACATGGCGTCGCCTGTGCCTGCATCAGCCGGGTATTGTGATAAAGGCGCCACGGGCGACCCTGCTCATCGAGACTGACGGCGGCCATCAGGCCGGCGATCGGTGCGCCATTGAGCTGCTGGCGATAATGCAGATAGTGGCCCAGCTTGCCTTGGCGCTGATAGGCCGGGGCATCACTCAGGGTGACGCCGAGCTGCTGTTCGAGCCAGAGGCGGGTATCGGCCGGGGCGTCCTGTTCGACAAAACGCAGTTCGGCGGCCTGAGTGGAAAAGCCAGCCAGCCCCAGCAAGAGGGCGGGCAACAGGGGTTTCATAGTGGTACTCCCAATCAGCGGCAGGGTCATTGATTGATCCCCGCCAGATGCAACAAGAAGGCAAATTCACGAGCCCGATCGCCACCACCGGCGCGGTGGCCTCCCTCCAGTTCGGTCAGCAGCAGGTAGGGGCCGGAGCCCGTGCTGTGCTCCCGCAGGCGGGCCAGCCACTTGACCGGCTCCCAGTAGGGCACCTGGCTATCGTGCAGGGCGGTAGTGACCAGCAGGGGCGGGTAGGGGGCGCGGTGCAGGTTGTCGTAGGGGCTGATGCGGCGCATCGCCTGATATTCTGCGGGCTTGGCCGGATTGCCCCACTCCTGATACTCCTGACGGGTCAAGGGGAGGGCAGGATCGCTCATGGTGCCGAGCATATCGACGAAGGGGACCTGCAACACGGCGCCGCTAAAGAGTGTCGGTTGCTGGTTTAGGGCCGCAGCAACCAGCGTGCCCCCCGCGCTGCCCCCGATGGCAAACAGGGGCAGGGGAGCAGAGTCGGGCGACCAGTGGCGCAGGGCGTGACCGGCTGCGATAAAGTCGCTGATGCCGTTCTGCTTGTTGATGCCCCGTCCGTCGCGGGTCCACTGCTCCCCCAGCATGCCGCCGCCGCGCACATGGGCGATGGCGTAGACAAAGCCCCGATCCAGCAGGCTTAACAGCTCTTTCTGGTAGTAGGGGCGCATCGGCGTGCCATAGGCGCCATAGCCATAGAGCAGTACAGCGCGAGGGGCCAGATCCTTGCGCCACACCAGCGAGACAGGTACCCGGGTGCCATCGGCAGAGGTGATCCAGCGCCGCTCGCTCTGATAGGGCAATGCTTTATTGCCTGCGGTGTGCTGGTCGTTGATCCAGTGGCCGCTGGTCAAATCCAGCCAGCGCTGGCCGGGGGGCTGACTCAAGCCCTGACTGCGCACCAGAATGCGGTCGCTGGCCGGGTCATGTTCTCCTTGCAGCCAGCCGGTACCGGCGCCACTGGCCAGCGGCAGGCGCTGGCGTTCATGGCCGTTGCGATCGAGCAGGGCGAGCCAATCCTCCCCCTGCTGGCGAAACTGCACCACCAGATGGCGATCAAACAGTCGCCACTTCTCGGGATCGCCGAGATCCTCCTCTTTGGCGGGCCACAGGCGCTGCCACTCACCGAGCGGCGTGCTGGCTGAGTAGAGGGCAAACGTCCCCTCCCGGTTGCTCTTGATCACCCAGCCAGACTGGCTGTCCAGATAGTATTCCACCCCGCGCTGGCGGGGTTTGACCTGCTGCGGCTTGCCCGAGTCGAGCAGGTACTGCTCCGAGCTGTCGTGGTTGTTGCCCTGCAACACCAGATGCTGGCCATCCGTGGTGCGATAGAGGCTGAGCAGCCAGGCGGGATCCTGCTCCTCATAGAGAGTCTGCTCCTGGCCATCCTGCCAGCCGCGCAGCTGCCAGGGGCGCAGGGTGTAGCGCTCGTTGGCGATGCTGTAGAGGGTGCGACCATCTTGTGACCAGGCGAGATCGGCGCTGCGCTGCGCCAAACTGGCCAGCGCCTTGCCGCTTTGGAGATCGAGCAGGGTGACCTGATAGTCGAGATCGCCGCGCCTGTCTTCGGCGATGGCCAGTGTGCGGTTATCCGGGCTCAGGGCCCAGCCGCCCGCTTCGTAATAGCCCTCACCCGCTCTGGCGGGAAGCCGTTGCTGCACCTTGCCCCCGTGGCGTTGCCAGAGTGAGCCATCCGGGCGCAGCTGCCATGCCTGATCGCCGCGCACAAGCCAGTTGTCCGGTACGGGTTCCCCCGCCGGATGGCGGGCAAATTCGGCGCGCAAGGTTGCTTCCAGCGGCTGCTGGGTGGCGAGTTGCTGCTCGCTCCAGCGATTTTGCTGCTTGAGCAGGGCGAGAATGGCCGGGTTGCTACGGCTCTCGTCCCGCAACCAGAAGTAGGGATCCTGGCGTACGGGATTGCCTGAAATCAGGTGCGATTGGGACGGGATCGGCGGTGGCAGGGCCTCTTGCGCCCACGCCAACGGGGCGGCCAACAGGGCCGCCATGATTGCATGATGCTTCATCACATCCCCACGAAACGGTAGCTGAGGCTGGCTGACAGGTAGCGGCCGCTCTGGCTGTAGAGGGAGGTGTCGCTGCCAGCCGGAAGTCCGGCCACATCCTGATAGCGGACGTAGCGGGTATCGAGCAGGTTGCCGATGGTGGCATTGACCTTGAGCGCCTCGGTGATCTGCCAGTCGCCGGTGAGATCCAGACTGAACCAGCCTGCGCTGCTCTGGCAGGCACCGTTGTAGCCAGTCTGCGCATTGGCGCACTGGGGCACCTTGGTCATGGCGGCGGCATAGTTGCCACTGAGCTCAACCCCCCAGTCGAGCTGTTGCCAGCGCAGGGTGGTGTTGCCTTCCAGCGGTGTCTGGGTGCGCAGCGGTTCACCGCGGTGATCCTTGCCATCCATCCAGGCCAGATTGGTCGAAAGCTCCCACTCGTCGCTCAGCCAGAGGCTGGCGGCCAGCTCAGCGCCCCAGGTTTCTGCTTTGGCAACGTTGCGATATTGGCGCAGGAAGACACCGTCATCGAGGCGAAAACCGGTCTGGCGCCAGTCGATGAAGTTGTAGTAGCGGTTGTAGAAAACGGCCGGTTTGACGCTCCAGTTGTCGCTTTGGCCATTCACTCCCCACTCCAGACTGTGGCTGGTCTCCTCCTTGAGGTTGGGGTTGGCAATGATCTCGAACGGCGGCATGGCAAAGTAGTGAGGAATGTTGCCGTAAACCTGATCGTAAGCGGGGGCGCGGAAGCCGTTGGCATAGCTGAGCCAGCTGCGCCATGTTTCGTTGAAGCGGTAACTGGCCGCCACACTGGGGGAGAGGTGGTCGCTGTGGTTCTCGGCCAGATTGCTGTCCGGTGCGCGCAGGCGCTGGCGGTCAAAGCGCAGGGTCGGGGTAAACTGCCAGTTGCCCAGATCGATCACATCGCTCAGCCAGATGCCATCGCGGCGGGTTTCGGCCTTGCTGAAGGGGGCTTTCTGTCCCTGGGTGGTGATGCCATCTTCCAGGGTCAGATTGCTGACCGGCCGCTCGTGGTTGGCCTGCTCCAGCTCCACACCGTAGCTGAAGGTGTGATCCAGCGAGCCGGTGCTCAGCTTGCTCTGCAACTCCAGCTCACTGCCAAGGCGCAGCTCCTCGAACGTGGAGAGGGTGCGCTGGCTGCGATATCTGGGATAGCCGCTCAGGGCATCGTTGCGCAGCAGCTGGCGCTGGTTGGCTTCGTTGCGGGACTGATTGCCAAACAGGCTCCAGTTGAGGGTATCGATCATGCCCAGATCGCTGGCTTCCCAGCTGAACTTGCCGCCCTGGGTGCGCTGATCGCCATCTTCCTGAAAACCGACCACGTCCCAGCTGCCATCGGGTTGGGGCACCGCTTTGGGCCCCATCTGGCGTTTGGCGTGATCCTCGTAGTAGTCCAGCTCCAGCCGCAGAGCGTGATGGGCATTGAGGGGAAGGCGGCTGCTGGTGGAGGCACTCATGCCATCCAAATCAGCCGGAATTCGGTTCTCCTCAAAGTTGGCGGTTTCGTTGCCACGCCAGCCGGAGAGGCGCAACAGATGTTCGCTCTCCAGTGCCCGCACCGCGCCTGTCATGCTGAGCTTCTTCTTGTTGCTGTCGCCACCGTAGAGGGTTTTGGCCGCTAGATAGCTATCTTGCTGTTGCAGATAATCTTCCGGCTGCTTGGTATTCATCACCACGGTGCCGCCGATGGCATCGGAGCCATGCAGGGAGGAGCCGGCCCCCTTGGCCACCTCAATCTGCTTGATGTCATCAAGGTCGAAGTTGAAGCGACCTACCTTGTCATTGATGTTGTCGGCGCCAAAGCCGTCGCTGACGCGCACCCCATCCTTGATCAGCAGGATACGGTTGCCACCGATGCCGCGCACGCTGATGTTTTGCGGTCGCCCGGCAGAGCCGGTGACCGAGACACCGGGGATCTTGCGAAACACATGAGTCAGCTCGCTGGCGACCTGACGGTCCAGCTCTTCCTGGGTGATGACGGTGATGGAGCCGGAAACATCGGAGAGTTTCTGTTGTACTCGTTGCCCGGTGACAATGATGGTGTCGTCGCTGCGAGCCTTCTCCACAGGGGGAAGATCGGCCGCGCCAGCGGAGGCACACAGGAGTGCCGGCCATGCCTGAAGCAGTTTGTTCATAATGATAATTGTTTTTATTTAAGCCTGAGGGGCGGCATTATTGCAGAGGCCTGACCACTTGACAATAAATGGCAATCATTATCATTAAGATCTTATGGTGTTGATATTATTGAGTTATTTGTTTTTAAAAAAGAGGCTCCCGCGTGAAGCGGGAGCGGGGGGATCAGGGCTTGAGCAGTTGCAGTGACTCTTCTGTTGCCTTGCCTTGGGAGAGGGTGATATCGACCCGGCGGTTCGCCTGGCGATGTTCGGGGGTGTCATTGGCAAAGCGGGGTTGAGTGTCGGCAACACCCTGAGCGATGACTCGTCTGGCATCCAGCTGGGGATTGGTCAGCATGGTCTGCACGATGGAAGAGGCCCGCAGCACCGAGAGCTCCCAGTTGTTGCGATAGAGCTCCACCGGCGCCTGGGAGTTGTCGGTATGACCGGTGACCACTACCTGCCCCGGGATATTGGCCAGAATGCCGGCGATCTTGTTGACCAGCGGGATGAACTGGGGCTGCAGGAACGCCGAATCGGAGGGGAATAGCGCCTTCTCGCCGATGCGGATCACCAGTTGACTGCCGAGTTGCTCGACCTCGAGATCCTTCGATTCGATCTGGGCCTTGAGTTGCTGCTCCAGCTTCTGCTTGGTCACCTGCACCCACTCCTGCTCCTTGGTCTTGTGGGGCCAGGCTTCGGTGGCGCTCGGTTTTTCCGAGGCACCTATGGTCTCGTTGAAGGGGTCCGATGCCGCCATGGGGGCATCTTTTTCCAGTACAGTCTCTTCTTTCGGGCTGCTCGGCGTGGTCTTCGATTCCGGCTCGAGAATCCCTGTTCCCCCCTGCATCAAGGGTGAGCCGGCAGGCGGGGAGATGAGGCCGATTTTACCCAGCGACTCGATAAAGCCCTGGATAAGCACCCGGGTTTCGGACTGCTTGGCCATGGCAAAGGAGTAGAGCACCACAAACAGGGCGAACAGCAGGGTCATGAAGTCGGCATAGGAGACCAGCCAGCGTTCATGGTTCTCCGGTGCTTCAGCCTTTTTCTTTTTGGCCACCGTGACCTCCCAGATAAGGTTCGAGGGTAACTTGCAGGCGCGCTTGGGATTCGCCATCAACGATGCAGAGAATGCCGGTCAGGGTCATCTCCTTGTAGTGGCGGATCTGGTGGGCAAACCCTTTGTAGCGGTTGCCGAACGGCAAGAAGATCAGGTTGGCTGCGGATACCCCGTAGATGGTAGCGATAAAGGCCACCGCGATGGCGCCGCCCAGCTTGTCGGGGGCATCCAGCAGACCCATGGCGTGGATCAGGCCAAATACCGCCCCGACGATCCCCATGGTCGGGCAGTAGCCGCCCATGGCTTCATAGAATTTGACCGTCTGTTCGAGATCTTCCTGTTCAAATTCGATCTCGTTCTCCAGCACCTCGTGTATCTTGGTTTTCTCGTAACCATCAACCATCATCTGCACCCCTTTCTTCAGGAAGGGATCCTTGATCTCGTCGATCATCCCTTCCAGCGCCAGCATGCCGCTGCGGCGGGCGTTGCCTGCCAGGGTCTCAAGCAACTGGGCCTGTTCATGCATGTCGAGCTTGAGGGGGGAGAGCAGCCATTTGAAACGCTTCATGGTGCTGCCGACGACGGAGAAGGGGAACTGGGTCAGCGCAGCACCTATGGTACCGCCGATCACGATAAGAAATGCGGGCAGATCGAGCAGTGCGCTGGGATGACCACCCTCGATCATGTTGCCGCCAAGGATGGCGATCAACGCCAGTACCAAGCCAATCAAGCTCATTTTTTACACATCCCTGCATGTTGATAATCGCTAGTGTAGCTACTTAAGTATCAGTTTTTCAAAATGAAATCCAATCGCTGAGCAATTAATGGGCGCTGGGTAACGTCCGCAGAGGGAGGTATGTTGAAGAGGAGCAAATCGATGAAGCTTGAAGGGAAATAACCAAGGGGGCGGTAATCTGATCTCCGCCATCCTCTTCAAATCTGTATCTTGGGAAAGTTGTTTCACCTCGCCACAGAATCGTCCCCAGCATTAACTCAAGGCTTTTAAATCTTCCTTACACGAGTGTGCTTTACGCTAAATACTGTGTGAGTAAGCAACCATGATTTCAACTAGAAAAGTCCTGCAAATCCATCGTTTCGTCAGTCGTGCCATTGATCAAAAACCCACTATAACCACCCAGGGTATGTTGCAAATCCTGGACTGGACCATCATGCGGGTCCAGCAAAATAAAATAAGGGAGGAGGCCTATCCCTGTATCTTTGCCAGAGGGGCTGAACTGTTTTATCTGATTAGTTCAATCCGACCGTTTAGGCGATACAACCAGTTAACCGCTTTGTGTGTTGTCGACTGGTGTGTCCGACAACATGGCTTTGGCCTCAAAGATCTGCATCTGGATGAACAGCGGGTCATAACGGAGCGCATAAGACGCGATTACCGGGAACCGGTTTTGCAGGCAAGTGACCATTTTGCTCAGGAGTACCGCTACTGGTTTTTCATGCATAGCGAGCCCATCAGTAAACAAAGAGCCAGGTCTGCTAGTGCAATTACATCCATTAGTCGCAGCTTGTTTGATCTCAACTGGTAACTGCCGCTCCTCCTCATTCTTACCACGATGAGGTGAGCAGAAACATAGCAATGAGGTGTGACCCCAACTCCCCTGGTTCAGTAACAAATCAATCGGGTGGGCTGGTCATGCCATAACGAAAGGTGGTCGTATGCAACCAATAGCTTCCCGTGCTCGAAGACATCAGCGCCGTCATAGAGAAAAACGAGCACAAGCCTCGGTAACAGGCCAACACTACCATCCCACAATCCTCTTTTTTACCGGGGCGGGCTTATCAGCGGAAAGCGGTGTGCCCACGTTTAGAAGTGAAGGCATTTGGCGTAATCATGAGAACTGGCGCTATTCCCACGCTAGTAGCATGAGTACGGATCTGGCTGGTTTCTTGGCCTTTCACAACAAACGGCGTCAAACCATGTTAG
>NZ_JAYJLJ010000025.1:0-53229 GCF_051948815.1 Aeromonas sp. Lyrl_2 | reverse complement strand
ATCGTTGGTATCGTCAGTGATCGTGAGGCTCACCGCTGGTGCCGTGGCGTCAACGCTGCCGCCGTCGGTAGCACTACCGGAATTCCCCGCAGGATCGGTCACCGTGGCGGTAACGGTATAAGAACCCTCGGCCAAAGGAGTAACCACATCCACGGTGAAGGTACCGCTGGGTGTGACGATAGCGGTCAGGGTTTGTTGATTACCGTTTGCATCGGTGACCAGCAGGGTGACGATGCTGCCAACAGGAGCATCTGTGGTTCCGGTCAGGGTCGGAGTGGTGTCATTGGTATTGTCTGGCGCGACGACGGAAATGGTAGGGGGCGTAAGGTCAAATACTTCATCTTCGCCAGCAGCACCAAGCGGCGGCTCACCATTGGCGTTGTAGGTGGTATCGAAGGTGGCCTCTGCGATGGTTTCGGAACCGGTACGGTCGATGGTGACAAAACCGCCGTTGCCACTGGCACCGGCGACACCACCAATACCGCCACCACCGGCAGCAGGCGCACCGCCTGCGGCAGATGCTTCAAAGGCCTGGGTCGGATCAGCGCCACCCAAGATCGCCTGTTGCAGGGCATTGATATCATCAGGAGTGCCGGCTGCACCATTTTGCGCCAGCTGGGGGACATCCCCCTCTTCGGCAGGCTCACTCTGTTCGCTGGCCGGTTGCACAGTGAACGACTGTCCGCCCCCCATGAAACTGGCGCCATCCGGCGACATGATCACAGCCCCTTTCGGCAGCACATCCCCTTCAGCCAACAGCTTCCGGCTGCCATCTGCGGCAACCAGATAAATTTGTCCTTTAAGTTGGGTTACGGTTACGCCCTGTTCCAAGGTAACGGCATTGGTAATCATGTTCTCTCCTGAATCCTGATTTGAATGCAACAAGCCACATCTTACTGTGCATACACATGGCAAAAATAACCAGCTCGAAAATTCGAAAGGATAGGGAGATTTGAGGCTGAACTGTTCAGCCAGACAGAAGTGTGTAAAACGAGGTTGTGAGAATAGCAAAAACCAAAATTATCAATAGATTACAGAGTAATGACAGGAGCATGACAAGGCATGCTCCCGTCAGGATGAACCCTATGCTCCCGCCCAGAGGATGATAGCCAGCAGCTGTGGCGAGATGATCCGCAGGAACATCACCAGCGGGTAGACAGTGGCGTATGAGAGCGCACTGGCGCCACTGGTCGGGTGCATGGCGTTGGCAAAGGCCAGCGCGGGAGGATCTGTCATGGAGCCGGCCAGCAAGCCGCACAGGGTCAGATAGTTCATCTTGCCATAGAGGCGCGCCAGCACACCGACCACCAGCAGCGGGATCAGGGTGATCGCCATGCCGTAGAGCATCCAGGCTGGGCCATCACCATTGATCAGGGTATCGACGAAACCGGCACCGGACTTGAAGCCGACCACAGCCAGAAACAGCACGATGCCGATCTCCCGCAGCGCCAGGTTGGCACTGGGGGGCATGAACCAGTAGAGCTTGCCGATGCTGCCAATCCGCGACAGGATCAGCGCCACCACCAACGGCCCGCCCGCCAGACCCAGCTTGAGGGCGGCCGGGAAACCGGGCAGATAGAAGGGGATGGAGCCGAGCAATACGCCAAGGCCAATCCCGATAAATACCGGCAACATCTGCACCTGCTGCAGCTTTTGCTGCACGTTGCCGACCACATTGGTCACGGCCTCGATGGCGTCGAGACGGCCAACCAGGTTGAGGATGTCACCAAACTGCAGGCTGGTCTGGCTGGTCGGCACCAGTTCGATACCGGCACGGTTGAGACGGGAGATCACCACGTCATAGCGTTGTTTGATGTCCAGATCGCGGATCTTCTTGCCAAGAACCTGCTCGTTGGTCACCACAACCCGCTCGACTCGCAGATCGGTGCCGCGGGTCGAGAGCGAGGTCTCCACCTCCTCCCCCAATACCAGCAACACCTTGTGCAGCGCGTGGCGCTCACCCACCAGGTGCAGCAAGTCACCCAGTTCGATACGGGATTCCGGCCGTGGCACCATCAGCTCATCGCCCCGTTTGAGCCGTGAACAGATGACATCAGACTCGTCGAGACTCGGGATCTCGCTCAGCATCAGGCCGTGCATGTTGGGGTTGCGCACCGCGATGTTGATGGTCTGCAAGCTCTCCTTGGTTTTACCGGTTTGTAGCTCGAACTGGGCGGCTTCATCGTCGATCTTGATGCGAAAGAAGACCCTAACCAGCCACATGGTGAGCAAAATGCCACAGATACCAAACGGATAGGCAACCGCATAGCCCATTCCCATCAGGCCGGTCGAACCGGGCGCGGCGCCCAGCTCGGCCAGGATCTGCTGGCCCGCACCGAGGGATGGCGTATTGGTGACGGCACCGGAGAAGACCCCCAGAATGACCGGCAACGGCACATCGAAAAATTGATGCAAGCCTGCGGCCACCACGCAGCCAAGGATGACCAGCAAAGCGGCAAAGGCGTTGAGTTTGAGACCCGAACTGCGCAAT
This sequence comes from Aeromonas sp. Lyrl_2, assembly GCF_051948815.1. Classification (NCBI taxonomy): domain Bacteria; kingdom Pseudomonadati; phylum Pseudomonadota; class Gammaproteobacteria; order Aeromonadales; family Aeromonadaceae; genus Aeromonas; species Aeromonas sp. Lyrl_2. The sequence continues at coordinate 50,738 of NZ_JAYJLJ010000025.1, read as the reverse complement.
GACGAGAAGAAACCCGGCCCAACCTGGATGCCGATGGTATAGACAAACAGGATCAGGCCAAATTCTTGAATAAAGTGAAGCGTTTGTGCATCCAGCGCGAGATCGGAGGCGCCTGCAAAGTGACCCACTATGATGCCGCCGAACAGCACCCCCCCTATTCCCAAGCCAACGCCATAGACTCGCCAGTTTCCCAGCCAGAGTCCTAGCACTGCCACCAGCGACAACATGCTGATGGAAAGCGCGATTTCACTCATTTCGTGCATCCTTTGCGAATTGAACTGGCCCTAGCTTGTCAGCAAACGCTGATGCCAACTGTGTGATACCGCACGAATTTATCCTTTTACGCGCTAAAAATACCAATTAAGGGCTAGTTGCAAGACGTTAGGCGACGTAGCCGTAAATGGCCATAAAGTGACAAACGCTGCCACCCAGCACAAAGAGATGCCAGATGGCGTGGTTATAGGGGATCTGCTTGGCCACATAAAAAATGACCCCGAGACTGTAGATAAGGCCACCAAGCCCGAGCAGCAGCAGCCCCTCACCGGCCAGATGGATATAGAGCTGATAGATGACCACCAGCGACAGCCAGCCCAGCATCAGGTAGGTAAAGAGCGACAACTTCTTGAAGCGGTTGATAAACACCAGCTTGAACACCACACCAGCCAGCGCCAGGGCCCAGATCACCACCATCAAGCCCTTCGCCAGCGGCGTGTCGAGCGCCACCAGCAGAAAGGGGGTATAGGTGCCGGCAATCAGCAGATAGATGGCGCAGTGATCAAACACCTTGCACCAGCGTCTGGCCCGCCCTGACCCCATGCTGTGGTAGAGGGTCGAGGCGAGATAGAGCAGCACCAGACTGCCGCCATAAAGGCTGTAGCTCACCAGCGCCTGCGCACCCTGTCCCCATCCCTTGATGAGCAACAGCACCAGCCCGACAATCCCCAGCAACAATCCCGCACCGTGACTCAGCCGGTTTGCCAGCTCCTCCCGGGGGGAGTAATCCATCACACCACTCATAACATCGACTCCACAATAACTGTGGCTCACTCTACCCAGCGCCATTTCGGAGTACAAGTGTTCGCTTAAAAAATGGAGTGGCTGTCACCTGCCAACCTTTGGTGTATGCTCTGCCGCCGATGCCCGAAAAAAGCGGCATAGACACCTACCCCGGTGACCTGGTCTGGAGAACCTGATGAAGTTGACTGAGCTGTTTGCACAAGCGGATCCCGCCTTTGGCGAGGCGATGAACACCTTGCTGGAGAGCTTCCACCACTCCGACGACAGTCAGGCCCCCTATCAGCGCGACCTGTTCACCCACCAGCTCGATCAATCCCGCATGCCTGCAGTCGGCCAATCTATCGAGGAGTATCTGGCGCGGCTGGCTACTCTGGTGCCCGGCGCCTCGCACCTCACATCGCCACGCTACATGGGCCATATGACGGCGCCACTGCCGGCCTATACCGCCGAGCTGTCGCGCCTGCTGGTGATGCTGAACCAGAATCCGATGAAGATGGAGTCCTCCCGCCTGCTCAGCTTTCTGGAGCGAGAGGTGCTGGCCAAGCTGCACCGCCTCATCTATGGCAGGGACGATGTCTTCTACGGCGAGCAGATGCATGCCAAGGATGCCGCTCTAGGTGTCATGACCAGCGGCGGCACCATCGCCAACGTCACGGCGCTGTGGCTGGCCCGCAACCGCGCCTGCGGCGACAACCTGTTCGCCCTCTATGAGCAGGGCTATCGCGGCGCCGTCATTCTGGGTTCCCGGCTGATGCACTACTCCTTCGACAAAGGGATGGATCTGCTGGGACTGGGCGCCCGCAGTGTCTGGCGCCTTGAGACTGACGAACAGAACCGGCTCAGTCTGGCTGCGCTGGAGCAGGCGCTGCTCCAGTGCAAGGAACAGAAATTGAAAGTGCTGGCATTGGTCGGCGTGGCAGGCAGTACCGACTTTGGCTCCATCGACCCCCTGCCTGAGCTGGCCGCCATCGCCGAGCGCGAGCAGATCCACTTCCACGTGGATGCCGCCTGGGGTGGCCCGACCCTCTTCTCCCCCCGCTATCAAGGTCTTCTGGCCGGCATTGAGCAAGCCGACACCGTCACCCTCGATGGCCACAAGCAACTGCTGGTGCCGCTTGGTACCGGCATGCTGCTCTGCCGCCAGCCCGACCTGATGATGGCAGTCAAACGAGAGGCGCCCTACGCCATTCGCGCCACCTCGTTCGATCAGGGTCGCTTTACCCTGGAGGGCACCCGCCCGGCCAATGCCCTCTATCTGGATGCCGCTTTCCAACTCTTCGGCCAGCAAAGCTACGCCGAGCTTATCGAAGCCAACTACGACCGCGCCCGGCTGATGGCAGATCTCATCGAAAGTGACCCCGCCTTCGAGCTGATGTCGGCACCGGTGATGAACCTGCTCTCCTACCGCTGCATCCCGCCCCATCTGCAGGGCAAGGTGCTGGACGAAGCGGCCAACGAGCAGATCAACGACTTCAACGTAGCCCTGCAAAAAGCCCAGCGCGCCGAGGGGCACAGCTTTGTCTCCCGCACCCAGCGGGCGGTGGTACACTACGGCGCCCAACCGCTCACCCTGCTGCGCGCCGTGCTGCTCAACCCTCTGATTGAAGAGCGCCATATCCGAGACCTGTTGGCCGACCAGCAGCGACTGGGGATCTCCATTGCACGCCAACTGTTTGGCGACAGCACGGAACCGGCGTAAAAATGAGCGGTCTTATTCATTTGCCGTTGTCCGCCATGCAGGTAGACTGGGCGAAATTTGCAGGCCATTTTTGAGGACTAGGCGCCAACAATGAAGCAATTTATTGAATTTATTCCACTTATCGTTTTCTTCGCGGTCTACAAGTTCTACGACATCTACATGGCTACCGGCGCCCTGGTGGTGGTCACCGGTCTGCAGCTCGCCTATAGCTGGATCCGCTATCGCAAAGTCGAGAAGATGCAGCTCTTTACCTTCCTGCTGGTCGGCTTCTTCGGCGGCCTCACGGTTTTCTTCCACGATGACACCTTCATCAAGTGGAAAGTGACTGTCATCAACGTGCTGTTCGCACTAGGTCTGCTCATCAGCCGCTACGGCTTTGGCAAGAACCTGATCAAACAGATGCTGGCCAAGGAGCTGCAAGCGCCCGATGCAGTCTGGGACACAGTCAATCTCGGCTGGGTCGGCTTCTTTACCGTCTGCGGCCTGCTCAACCTCTACGTGGCGTTTAACCTGCCGCAGGAGATGTGGGTCAACTTCAAGGTGTTCGGCCTGCTGGGGATGACGCTGGTCTTTACCCTGCTGAGCGGCGTCTATCTCTATCGCCACATCCCTGTCGAGCAGTTGTCCCAGCAAAAAGACGAACCCAAAGAATAACCCTCATCAGAAAAGGATCCTCTCATGTGGTATCTCATCTACTCCGAAGATGTCCCCGATAGCCTGCCACTGCGCAAGCAAGTTCGCCCTGCCCATCTGGCTCGCCTGCAAGCCCTGCAGGATGAAGGGCGCCTGCTGACCGCCGGTCCTAATCCTGCCATCGATGCCGAGGATCCGGCCGATGCAGGCTTTACCGGCAGCACCGTCATCGCCGAGTTTGCCTCGCAAGCGGACGCCCAAGCCTGGGCCGATGCCGACCCTTATGTGACCGCCGGTGTTTACGCCAAGGTCACCATCAAGCCGTTCAAAAAGGTCTTCTGACCCGAAGCGAATAGCGAAATAAAAAAGGCCGGACTGGAAGTTCATTCCAGTCCGGCCTTTTTGCATCCCGATATCTCGTTTATGCCTTGGCGACAAACCAGGGATTGAGGATATCGAGCTTGTTGTAGGCAAGGGGTGTGCCATCGAGCTGGGTGACGCTGCCACCCGCCCCCTCCAGCACAGCCTGCGCCGCACCGGTGTCCCACTCGCAGGTGGGAGCGAGGCGCGGATAGAGCTCGGCGCCCCCCTCGGCAATAATGCAGAACTTGAGGGAGCTGCCCATGGAGACCAGCTCGAGCTCGCCAAAAGGAGCCAAGAAATCGAGGGTCTCCTGCGACAGGTGGTTGCGACTGCCCACCACTCGCCACGCCTCGCCTTCACGATGAGGCCGGGTCTGGATGGACTCGCACTTGCCATCGGCGATGCGCCAGGCGCCTACTCCTTTGCCGCCATACCAGAGCTTGTCCAGCACCGGCGCATAAACCAGCCCCCAGCGCGGCATACCCTCTTCAATCAGTGCGATATTGACGGTGAACTCGCCGTTGCGGGAGACAAACTCCTTGGTGCCATCGAGGGGATCCACCAGCCAGTAGCGGGACCAGCTGTGGCGCGCCGCCATCACCTCGGACCCCGACTCCTCGGACAATACAGGGATGTCGGGAGTCAGCCGTGCCAACCCCTGAACGATCACCTCATGAGCCCCCTTGTCGGCCGCGGTCAGCGGACTCTCGTCGCTCTTGTACTCCACCGCAAAGGGCTGGCTGTAGATGGCCATGATGGCCGCTCCCGCCGCGCGGGCGACAGGTTCAAGTTCGGTGATATCGGGGTGGTACAGGGGATGGTCCATAACAATCTCGTCCAGCTCGCAGGGTCAACCAGTGTAACCCTTTTGACATCAATTGCTTATAGCCGATTGTGCTGGGTTATTACGGCGCGGGAGTCGCCATCGCTTGAACAGGGCCAAAAACAACAAGGGACGCCGTGGCGTCCCTTGTTGTTTTTGGCGGCCGGTCTCAGGCCGCGGGCCTATTTTGCAACTCAGATCCCCTGACGGGCTTCCTGCATCAGCAGGCGCATGTCGCTCACGGCTTTGGCCAGACCATCGAAGGCGGCGCGGCCGATGATGGAGTGGCCGATGTTGAGCTCATAGAGCTCGGGGATGGCGGCGATGGCCTTGACGTTGTGGTAGTGCAGGCCGTGGCCGGCATTGACCTTGAGCCCCTTGCCAGCAGCATAGGAGGCACCGGCGGCGATGCGCTTGAACTCGGCGTTGCGCTCGGCATCGGTGGTGGCATCGGCGTAACGGCCGGTGTGGATCTCGATAAAAGGGGCGCCACTCTCGGCGGCCGCATCGATCTGGATGGGATCGGCATCGATAAAGAGCGAAACCTGAGCCCCCACCGCGGAGAGACGGGCAACGGCGTCAGTCACCTTGTCCAACTGGCCGGCCACGTCCAGACCGCCTTCGGTGGTCACTTCGGTGCGCTTCTCCGGCACCAGACAGACGAAGTGGGGCTTGATGCGGCAGGCGATGCCGATCATCTCTTCGGTCACTGCCATCTCCAGGTTCATTCTGGTCTGGATAGTCTGGCGCAGGATCTCCACATCGCGGTCGGTGATGTGGCGACGATCTTCACGCAGATGCACGGTAATGCCATCGGCACCGGCCTGCTCGGCCACGAACGCGGCCTGTACCGGATCCGGATACTGGGTGCCACGGGCGTTGCGCAGAGTCGCGATATGGTCGATGTTCACACCCAGATAGATTTCACTCATTGAGAACTCCTTGAAAGGCTTCATCTGTTGACTGCGCGGTCAGCGAATCCCCCCGCGCCAATATCCGTATGTCTGTAATCTGTGTCAGCCTTGCATGCTGGCTTTGCGTTTTAAAAACAGCTCCCGGCTCTTTAGCTGGCGCTTGCCCAGATAGGGTTGCAACGCCAATCGGCTGAAACGTTTGGCCGCCTGCAGCAAGGGAGGGGTATCGAAACGTCCCTCGGCAAAGGCGAGCAAGTGGGCACCGAGAAACAGGGTACGGGGATCCGGCGCCCGCTCGCAAGCAACAAAGCCCAATTCCCGCTCGAAGCCATAGAGCAGGGTTGGCTCGATGGGCGACTCATCGTCCGCCGTGTATTCGAAATCGACCGCATAACCCAGCGCCTGCAGCAGCAGAAACTCGAAGCGGCGCAGCGGCAGCTCAGGCGTCTCGCCGTCGGCCAGCGCCATGATGGCACGAGCATAGGCATCGAATACTTCGGGGAACGGGGTGTGCGCTTCCAGCAGGTAGTAAACCAGCTCGTTGAGATAGAGGCCGTAGAAGAGGCGATCGCCGCCGAGACGCAGGGAGTGATCCGGGCATTCGACCTGGGTGAGGTTCTTGAGATCAGCCTTGCCGCGCCAGGCGATGGTGAGCAGGGTAAAGGGTTGCAGCAGCCCCTTGAGAGGGGAGCGTGGCCCGCGAGAACCGCGAGCCACCAGAGTAAATCGGCCACTATCCTGGGTGAAGACCTCGACCAGCTGGCTGGTCTCCCGATAGGGCCGACTATGGATGACGAAAGCCGGGGTCAGCAATCAGTCGTCGCCATACCCGAGGCTGCGCAGGGCGCGCTCATCATCGGCCCAGCCCGACTTGACCTTGACCCACAGCTCCAGGTGCACCTTGTTCTGGAACAGACGTTCCATATCGAGGCGCGCCTCGGTGCCGATGGTTTTGATCTTCTCGCCCTTGTTGCCGATGACCATCTTCTTCTGGCCATCGCGCTCGACCAGGATGAGGCCGTGGATGTGGTAGAGACCGTTCTCTTCCACCTTGAAGCGTTCGATCTCCACCGTCACCGAGTAGGGCAGCTCCTCACCGGTGAAGCGCATCAGCTTCTCGCGGATGATTTCGGAGGCCATAAAGCGGGAGGAGCGGTCGGTAACGTAATCTTCCGGGAAGAAATGGACGTTTTCCGGCAGCAGATCCTTGGCCCACTCGCGGATCTTCTCCACGTTGGTGCCCTTTTCGGCACTGATGGGCAGAATATGGGCGAAGTTCATCTGTTGGCCCAGCCACTCGAGGTGGGGCAGCAGATCTTCTTTCTCTTTGACGTTGTCGATCTTGTTGACCGCCAGCACCACAGGGCACTTGAGATTGCGCAGCTTGCCCAGCACCATCTCGTCGTCTTTGGTCCAGTGGGTACCGTCGACCATGAACACCACCATGGCCACATCACCCAGCGAACTGGTAGCGGCACGGTTCATCAGGCGGTTGATGGCCCGTTTCTCTTCAATGTGCAGACCCGGGGTATCCACATAGATGGTCTGGTAGTTCTCCTCGGTATCGATCCCCAAAATCCGGTGACGGGTGGTCTGGGGCTTCTTCGAGGTGATGCTGACCTTCTGGCCAAGTAGCTTGTTGAGCAGGGTGGACTTGCCCACATTCGGGCGGCCCACGATGGCAACAAAGCCGCAGTAGGTGGTATCTGTCATGACAGTTTTTCCAATGCTTGCTGCGCAGCGGCCTGTTCGGCCTTGCGACGGCTGGTGCCGACCCCGACGAGGGGACCATCCAGACCTTCCACGTCACACTGGACGGTGAACTCCTGGTTGTGGGCCTCGCCCTTGACGTTGGTCACAGTGTAGGTCGGCAGGGATTTGCGGCTTCCCTGCAAAATTTCTTGCAGACGGGTCTTGGGATCTTTCTGCTCGATGCCCGGCTTGATCTCTTCCAGGCGGCTGGCATACCAGCTCAGCAGCAGTGTCCGCACCGTCTCAAGATTGGTATCCAGATAGACGGCACCGATCACCGCCTCGACCGTGTCGGCCAGAATGGATTCGCGGCGAAAACCGCCGCTCTTGAGTTCGCCGGGGCCGAGGATCAGGTGATCACCAAGGTCAAACTCCCGGCCCAGTTCGGCCAGGGTCTTCTCGCGCACCAAGGTGGCGCGCATCCGGCTGAGATCCCCTTCCGCCGCTTGCGGGAAGCGGTGGAACAGATCGTCGGCAATCACCAGACTCAAAATCGAGTCACCCAGAAATTCCAGTCTTTCATTGTGACGGGAACCGGCGCTGCGGTGAGTCAGCGCCCGGGTCAGTAGTTCCAGATCCGCAAAGACATGCCCGAGACGGGACTGCAGTCTGTTCATCTTGATATTCATTTACTTGATTCCGCCAATGCGGTTGAAGCGCACACCTGTCGGTATCCAACTTGGCAGCAGGGAGCCTTCTTCGCGCTCGAATTCAAAACTTATCCAGATAGCGACCGCCTTGCCGACCAGATTCTGCTCGGGCACAAAGCCCCAGAAGCGGCTGTCGGTGCTGTTGTCGCGGTTGTCGCCCATCACGAAATACTGGCCTTCCGGTACCACCCACTCGTCGGGGTAGGTGCCGGGCTGGCGATAGTAACGGCCAACCATGTCGGGCATCAGCGGATTACGCAGGGTCTCGTGGGAGACATCACCCAACTGCTCGGTATAGCGGTCAAGGGGGATCCCCATCTGGGTAAATTCGCCTCTTTGTTCAAACTTGACGTCGAGCTTCTTGAAGCCCGGGCACGTTTTCCCTTCCTGCTCTTCGCACTTGGGCCGGATCATCAGCTCCTTGTTGCGATAGATAACCCGATCACCCGGCATGCCGACCACCCGCTTGATGTAGTCAACGCGCGGTTCAAGGGGATACTTGAATACCACCACGTCGCCACGCTTGGGCTCGCCAGTCTCGAGGAACTTGGTGTTGGTCACCGGGTCCCGCAGACCATAGGCAAATTTTTCCACCAGGATGAAGTCGCCCACCAGCAGGGTGGGCATCATGGAACCTGACGGGATCTGGAACGGTTCAAAAATGAACGAACGCAGGATCAGCACAAAGGTGATGACCGGGAAGACCCCGGCGGTCTGCTCAATCCAGACCGGCACGGGGGCCACCTTGGCCAGGGTCTTCTCATCCAGGTGGGCACCGCCATGGGCACGAGCCACGGCAATCTTGGCGGCGCGCTGCTTGGACCAAATCATCTTGTCCAGACACCAGATAACACCGGTGATCGCGCAGACCACCACCAGGATCAGGGAAAACGTGCTTGCCATCTATTAATCCTTTCCGACGTGGAGAATCGCGAGGAAGGCTTCCTGCGGCACGTCGACACGGCCGAGGGACTTCATCCGCTTCTTACCTTCTTTCTGCTTGTTCAGCAGTTTTTTCTTACGACTCACGTCACCACCGTAACACTTGGCGGTTACGTCTTTACGCAAAGCCTTGACGGTGCTGCGAGCGATGATCTGGTTGCCGATGGCTGCCTGAATGGCGATATCGAACATCTGGCGCGGGATCAGCTCACGCATCTTCTCCACCACCTGACGACCGCGATACTGGGCGTTGTCCTTGTGGGTGATGATAGCCAGGGCATCGACGCGCTCACCGTTGATCATGATATCCAGACGGACCATGTCGGAGGTTTCGAAACGCTTGAAGCCGTAATCCAGCGAGGCGTAACCGCGACTGGTGGATTTCAGACGATCGAAGAAGTCGAGCACCACTTCCGCCATCGGGATTTCATAGGTCAGTGCCACCTGCTTGCCGTGGTAGACCATGTTGGTCTGCACGCCACGCTTCTCGATACAGAGGGTGATCACGTTGCCCATGTACTCCTGCGGCAGCAGGATGTGACACTCGGCGATCGGCTCGCGCATCTCCTTGATGCTGGTGATGGCAGGCATCTGGGCCGGGCTGTCGATATGGATGGTGGAGCCGTCGGTCAGCTCGATCTCATACACTACGGTCGGCGCCGTGGTGATCAGATCCAGATCGTATTCACGCTCCAGACGCTCCTGAATGATCTCCATGTGCAGCATGCCGAGGAAGCCGCAACGGAAGCCGAAGCCCAGCGCAGTGGAGCTCTCCGGTTCGAAGAACAGGGAGGCATCGTTCAGGGAGAGCTTGTCGAGGGCGTCACGGAACGACTCGTAGTCATCGCTGGAGATAGGGAACAGACCCGCATAAACCTGCGGCTTCACCTTCTTGAAGCCAGCCAGCGCCTTGTCGGCACCGTTCTTGGCCTGAGTCAGGGTATCGCCCACCGGCGCGCCGTGGATGTCCTTGATACCGCAGACAACCCAACCTACCTCGCCGCAACCCAGACCCTGGGTATCCACCTGCTTGGGTGTGAAGATACCGATACGATCGACACCCCACACCTGACCGGTGCTCATCACCTTGATCTTGTCGTTCTTCTTCAGGGAACCGTTCTTGATCCGCACCAAAGAGACAACGCCCAGATAGGAGTCGAACCAGGAGTCGATGATCAGCGCCTGCAGCGGGGCATCCGGGTCACCTTCCGGCGCCGGGATCTTGGCGACGATCTCTTCCAGCACCAGATCAACACCCAGACCAGTCTTGGCGGAGCAGCGCACCGCATCGACCGCGTCGATACCGACGATGTCTTCGATCTCCTCGGCAACCCGCTCGGGTTCTGCGGCCGGCAGGTCAATCTTGTTCAGCACCGGCACCACTTCCAGATCCATTTCCATGGCGGTATAGCAGTTGGCCAGAGTCTGTGCCTCAACCCCCTGGCCGGCATCCACCACCAGCAGCGCCCCTTCACAGGCCGCCAAAGAGCGGGAGACCTCGTAGGAGAAATCCACGTGGCCCGGGGTGTCGATAAAGTTCAGCTGGTAGGTGTTACCGTCTTGTGCCTGGTAGTTCAGGGTCACACTCTGTGCTTTGATGGTAATGCCGCGCTCGCGCTCCAGATCCATGGAGTCAAGCACCTGAGCCTGCATCTCGCGGTCGGACAAGCCACCGCAAGTCTGGATCAGACGGTCCGACAGGGTCGATTTACCGTGGTCGATGTGCGCAATAATCGAAAAGTTACGAATGTGTTTCATCGAGCAAGAGTCACTCAAAATTAGTTAAGGTCAGTTATGGAGGCGCGATTTTACTGGATAACCCGGCTGACGGCCATTCTTTAGTCGCCAGCGCCAGTGAAATAGCGCCTGTTCAGTCAGGGGAGGATGCGGACAGGGACGACAACGCCGAGCATCTGCGGGCCGTAGCGCCCCTGATCCAGGCGGTTGGAAAAGTAACGAACCAGTAAAAAGCCCAGCACGCCCCCCAGCAGGCAACAGAGAATGGTAATCCCCTCCCCGCCCGAGAGCAGCGGTGCCAGCCAGAGCTGCCCCAGCAAGGCGCCGGCCAACAGGCAGAAAAGCGGCAGCACATAGACCAGCGCGGCCCCGCGTAGCAGGCTCTCTTGCGGGATGCCGAGCCGAATCTGCTGGCCAACGCTCACCTCGGCAGTCAGCCTGACCCGCAAGCGGGGAGCTTTCAGGGGAAATGCCTTGGCCACGGTGCCGGTACCGCAACCGGATTGCTGCTGGCAGCCGCTGCAGGCAGAGCGCCGTTCGCACTCCACCCAGGCATGATCACCCTCAATGGCTACTACGGTCGCCAGCTCTTCACTCATCTCGTTCACGGCAACACCTCGTGCTCATGCAATGGCTGGATCTGAACACGACTTACAGCCAACGGCAAGCAGCGCACCAGTGTGAGCCCAGAGCATGGACTCACTGCACGGCCTCGTTGCGAGCCAGCGGCTGCACCGACTCCGCAATCCGTTTCGCTGTCTCGGCAGGCACTTCCCCAACCACGGTGATCTCAACCCCCACCTCGTTGACGAAGCTCACCAGCGAGGTGGCGCCCTGGCGGATCAGCTGCTGGCGCACAGCCTGCTTGGGATCCACCCGGGAGACATAGACCGAGAGATCCACCAGCCCGTCGGAGAGCATCATGTAATCCACCGGCATACTGGTGGTCACCAGCTGGTGCCGGTCTTGCGACAGCACCTTGAAGCCATCGGGCAACCAAGTGATCTGCCAGTTCAACTGCTGTTGCGGCGCCGGATAGGCATCCTCCAGCGCCAGCGCCGGAGGCTGCTTGCTGTTGGCCAGCTTCACCAGCCAGGGGGCCGGTTTGCTCTGCAGATCCAGCTCGACACCAAGTACCTGCTCCACCAGATTGCCTTCCCGCTCGACCATGTCGATCCGCAGCAGCAAGTGGCTCTGCTCGTCAATCCAGAGCACGAAACCATATTTATCGGCCTCTTTAGGCACCAGCCTCACCACCTGTGCCACCACACCGGCGACCCGGCTGCGACCGGCCAGCACTGGATCATAGCTCTCCAGCACCTCCGCCAGCGGCATCTTCACCAGGGTCGACCAGATGCCGGGGAAGCGGGCATCCTTTAGGGTGTAGGGATCGTGGCTGTTTTCAAAGAAGGTGTATTCATTCTGGCGCTGGAGATACTCGATCGCCTTGCCGTCAAGGTAACTGAGGTGGGCAACTTCCTTGCCGTTGATGACGGCATGGCTGATCCGGATCGGTTCAAGACGCCCCTGACGGGCCTTGACCATGGACAACTCGAAATTCTGTTGCTGCACGGCACTCTGCATCTGCTGCAACAAGGCCTCGGCCGACTTATCGTCGGCCGAGGCCTTGGCACTGATCAGCAGGAGAGAGGCCAGCAAAATACGGCTGGACTGGCGCACGTTTGTATCCCTGACAATTCGTTATTGTTGGATCTGTCTGTCTTGCAACAGGCGCTGCTGCAACTGGTGGTCACGCAGGAAGGCGTTAATCCGCTCCCGCTGCTCCTGCATCTGCTGTTCGGTCAGCCCCTGCTGACGGGCACGGGCGCCATCCTGTTGCGGATAGTGAACACTCACAGGTGCAGCACTGCCACCGATTGGAATGGTATTGAGCACCGGATTGGCCGGAACGCCATCCTGTCCCTGATACTGCTGCACCCCGAAGATAACGGCAGCGGCCACAGATGCCGCAATGGCATATTGACCCAGTTGCTGACCGACACGGCGGAACAACGGAACCACATTGGCATCTGTCTTGACCGGCGCAACGGCAGGTTGCAGCACGGGAGCCGTCTCGACCGGCTTGCGTGCCAGTATGGTGGGCTCATCCTCCAGCGCAGCCATGATGCTGTCACTGAGATCCAATTGCAGATTGACCGGCAGGTCACCCCGCATGGCATCGCCGATCAGGTGGTAACGACCCCAGGTATCTTGCAAGTCGGAGTCCATCTCCAGCTCGTTCAGTACCTCTGCGTCACTCAGGTCACCATCCATCAGGGCAGAGATTTGCTCTTTATTTGCCATAAGTTAACCCGTCTTTCCCCAGTTAATTCTCGATCAGAGGTTGCAGCTTTTTATCGATTGCTTCCCTCGCCCGGAAGATACGGGATCTGACCGTACCCACTGGGCAATCCATGATTTCGGCAATCTCTTCGTAGCTCAGCCCTTCCAGTTCGCGAAGGGTGATAGCTGTCCTCAGGTCTTCCGGCAACGCCTCTATGGCTGAAAACACGGTGCGTTTGATCTCGTCAGTCAGCGCCAGGTTTTCGGGGGTTGAGACCTCTTGCAAGGCTTCACCACCACCATAAGACTCCGCTTCGTCAGCCTCCACATCACTGCTAGGCGGCCTGCGCCCCTGGGAGGTGAGATAATTCTTCGCCGTGTTCACGGCAATTCGGTACAACCAGGTGTAAAAAGCACTTTCGCCACGGAATGTCGGCAATGCACGGTAGGCTTTTATAAAGGCCTCTTGCGCCACATCGGGCACATCACCGGGATTGTTGACATACCTGGCAACCAGGTTGACCACCTTATGCTGGTATTTTTTTACCAACAGGTTGAAAGCTGCTTTATCGCCGCGCTGGACCCGTTCAACCAGCTGTTCGTCCAGTAGATTCTGGTCGCTCATCAGAGCCGTAAAACCCCCATCAGGTTATCGTTTTTCTTTTCCGGCCCTTCCTAAGCGCACAAGTTCAGACAGGGAGAATCAGAGAAAGTTCGCTTCAATTGAAAAAAATGTGATGCAGGCTGCATCCTCGCCCTCGCTTGGGCTACCATGGTGCCAGTTCTTAATCCAGGCCAATGATACTTATGAAAGCAAGTGTTGAATACCTTTGCGATGTACTGATCATTGGCAGCGGTGCCGCTGGTTTGTCCCTCGCGTTGCGATTGGCAGACCACGCCAAAGTCCTGGTTCTGAGCAAGGGGCCCATCAGTGAAGGGGCCACTTTCTATGCGCAAGGAGGCATCGCTGCCGTTTTCGACGAAACCGACAGCATCGAATCCCACGTGAGCGACACGCTCAACGCGGGCGCCGGGTTGTGTGACCCGGCAGTGGTGGAGTTCACCGCACGCCACGCCCGCGAGTCCATCCAGTGGCTCATTCAGCAAGGGGTCCCCTTCGATCAGGAGGAGAACGCCGACGGCGAGTCCCAATACCACCTCACCCGCGAAGGAGGCCACAGCCATCGCCGCATCTTCCACGCAGCGGATGCCACCGGCAAGGCGGTGCAACTGACCCTGATCGATCAGGTGCGCGCTCACCCCAATATCCAGCTGATGGAGCGCTTCAACGCAGTCGACCTCATCACCACCCGCAAGCTCAACCTGCCGGGCAACAAGGTGCTGGGGGCCTACGTCTGGAACCGCAACGCCGAGCAGGTCGAGGTGATCCGTGCCCGTTTCGTGGCGCTGGCCACCGGTGGTGCCTCCAAGGTCTACCAGTACACCTCCAACCCGGATGTGAGCTCTGGCGATGGCATCGCCATGGCATGGCGGGCCGGCTGCCGGGTGGCGAACTTGGAGTTCAACCAGTTCCACCCCACCAGCCTGTTTCACCCGGACGACCCCAACTTCCTGCTGACCGAAGCGCTGCGTGGCGAGGGGGCCTATCTGCGCCGCCCGGACGGCAGCCGCTTTATGCCGGAATTTGACGAGCGGGCCGAGCTGGCACCGCGCGATATTGTCGCCCGCGCCATCGACCACGAGATGAAGCGGCTCGGGGCGGATTGCATGTATCTGGATATCAGCCACAAACCGGCCGATTTCATCATCAAGCACTTCCCGACCATTTATGAGCGCTGCCTCGCGGTCGGCATCGACATCACCAAGGAGCCGATGCCCATCGTGCCGGCCGCCCACTACACCTGTGGCGGCGTGATGATCGACAACAACGGCCAGACCGATATTCCCGGCCTCTACGCCATAGGTGAAGTGACCTACACCGGTCTGCACGGCGCCAACCGCATGGCCTCCAACTCCCTGCTGGAATGCGTGGTCTATGCCCATCAGGCGGGGGCCGACATTCTGGCCAAGCTGCCGATGAGCGTGGAGCCGCCGCACCTGCCGGTGTGGGACGAGAGCAAGGTGGAAGATTCCGACGAACTGGTGGTGATCCAGCACAACTGGCACGAGCTGCGGTTGATGATGTGGGACTACGTGGGGATAGTGCGTACCAACAAACGCCTCGCCCGCGCCAAGCGCCGCATCGACCTGCTCAAGCAGGAGGTGCAGGAGTACTACGCCAACTTCCGCGTCTCCAACAACCTGCTGGAGCTGCGCAACCTGCTGCAGGTAGCCGAGCTTATCGTCAACTGCGCCCTGCAGCGCAAGGAGTCTCGCGGCTTGCACTACAACCTGGATTATCCGGATATGCTGCCGGACTCCAAACCGACCGTGCTGACCCCGGAGCGGGATTAATCCCCCTTCCTGCCAAGCGTTGCAGCAATCAGTGACCCCGCCCCGGCGGGGTCACTTGTTTTCAACCGCTTTTCAGCCACAAAAGAGTGTCGCCAGCCACATGGCAACAGCTTATCGCGATAAATCAGCGCATGGTCATCACGGAAAGCAGGCGTCAGCGCCGGGACGGCAGAAAGTGGATGGCTCGCGCCAGCAGGCGGTAATGTTCGGGGGGAAGGGCATCGGAGAAGAGCCACAGTTGCCGTGGCGACACGGCTCCACTCTCTTGCGGATCGGGACAAAGCACCAGCCTGAGCACGCCGGGCAGAATGCGGCTTTTCTTGTCAAGCTGATAGCGACGACCTTGCCACTGCAACCACTGACCATCCCAAACGAGCTCGAACGGGGGCTCGGCGAGCGCACGCCAGCTCAACCAGAGCGCCGCCAGCCAGACGGGCAGCAACAGCGCCCACTGCCAACCGGCAATCAGGCCAGCCACCGGCCAGAGCAGCAACAGAAAGAGGGCCACCAGCAAACATTGCTGATGGCGGGAGGGGTGAACCGTCATGATCACCCGCTCCACGGTATTACCCCTGGCGGTCGTGGCGCGCCTGATTGCGCTCCAGGATCATCGGGATCATGGCGGCAAATGCGGGATCGGCAGGGACACCATGACCCATGCACCATTTGAACAGATCCGGATCGTCGCTCGCCAGCAGGCGGATAAAGGTCTGCTGATCGGCTTCGCTCAGGGAGTCGAACTCGTGTTCGAAAAAGGGCATAAAGATCACATCCAGCTCGAGCATACCGCGACGGCAGGCCCACTTCAGGCGGGATTTTTCAACTGGGCTCAACATGGCACTCTCCTTACAAAGACCGGGGGATGGTACCAGCTGGATTTTCCGGCTGACAAACATTAGTTACGTCTTTACCATGCAGCTCACATACTTTCTCTCTGGAATACCATCGTGAGCCTGCAACCACCTGTTTTTCCTGCCGAGCCGACCCGCTTCCCCCTGACCAAGCTGGCCATCACCCGTATCAGCGGCCAGGATCGCGCCAAATATCTGCAAGGTCAGGTCACCTGTGATGTCAACGCCCTACAACCGGGGCAACAGACCCCGGGTGGCCACTGTGATCCCAAGGGCAAGCTGTGGAGCAATTTCCGCCTGCTCTGCCTCGACGACAGCCTGCTGCTGCTGACCAGCCCCTCGGTGCTGGAACGTCAGTTGCCGGAGCTGAAGAAATTTGCCGTCTTCTCCAAGGTCGAGATCACCGCCGATGAGCGTCACGCTACCGGGATCGCCGGTACGGGCAGCGATGGCTGGATCGCCGCGCAGTTTGGCCTTGAGCAGAGCGGTCTGATCGATGGCGGCATGGCGGTGAAGATTGAGCAGGATCGCTGGCTGCTGGTGAGCAATCAACAAGCCGACGCCCTGCCGCAAGGTGACGAGTCACTCTGGTGGGGGCTCGAGATCAAGGCGGGTCTGCCGCACATGGAAGCGGTGCATCAGGGGGAGTTCATCCCGCAGATGCTCAACCTGCAGGCACTGGACGGCATCAGCTTCAACAAGGGCTGCTACATGGGGCAGGAGACCGTGGCCCGCGCCAAGTATCGCGGCGCCAACAACCGTGCCCTGTTCCTGCTGGCGGGCACTGCCGGCGAGCCGGTTGCCAGCGGCGATACCCTGGAACTGCAACTGGGTGACAACTGGCGCCGCAGCGGCATGGTGCTCAACGCCTGGCAACAGGCTGGGCAGGTGTGGCTCACCGCCGTACTGCCGAAAGATACCGAGGCTGACGCCCAATTCCGCCTCAAGCAGGACGAAGGCTCCCGCCTCACCCTGCAGCCCCTGCCTTACGCCCTGACCGAGTAAGGTCGGCTAGCGAGGCACCCGCGCCAGCAGTGCCTCCTTCAGCCAGCGCCCCGCCTGCCCCAGCGGGCGGGCGCGATGCCACTGCAACTCCAGCGCCAGCGCGTGGCTGGCGATAAAGTCCGGCTCCAGCACCACCACTTCGCCGCGAGCCAACGGCTGATGCAGCAGAAATTCCGGGATGGCGGACCAGCCAAGGCCCCGCTTGACCAGCTCCAGCACCCCGAGATCCCCCTCGACCCACCACACCTGAGCCGAGATGCGAAAACGCTGGCGCTCGCTCCCTTCCCGTCGGCCGGTGACCATCAGCTGGCGTGCCCCCTGCAGATCGACCTCCCGCAGCGGCTGCTTGCGGGCCAGCGGATGATCCGGTGACACCACCAGCGGCATGGTCACCTCCCCCAGCGAATGGGCGACAATCTCCCGCTGGGGATGCACCTTCTGATAACTGATGCCGAGCTGGGCCCGACCGGTCACCAGCATCTCGGTCACATCCTCCATCAGCGGGAAGAGCAGCTCCAGCTCCACGGTCGGGTAGCGAGTGGCGAACTCCTCCAGCAGGGTGCCGAGCCAGGGGAGGTGGGAATCATCATCGATGGCCAGAGTGAGCCGCGTCTCCACCCCGGCCGCCAGCTCCCCGGCAATGGATTGCAACCGTTCACTCTGCGCCAGCAGGATCCCCGCCTCCAGCACCATGCGGGCCCCCGCCTCCGTCAGTTGCGGATAGCGGCCGCTGCGGTCAAACAGGGTGAGCGCCAGATCGATCTCCAGATTGGCGATGGCGCTGCTCACCACCGACTGCGCCTTGCCCAGCTTGCGGGCGGCAGCGGAAAACGAGCCGGTTTCGGCGGCCGCCAGCAAGATCCTCAGTTGTTCCAGTGATAGCGTCATCTTATGGCCCTCCGGCAAGCTCTCTAATCCATCTATTTTAGCGATGGATACCAACATGAATCTATCGCTAAAGTTCTATAGATTAACCAGCAATCCGTGAATAAATCTGATTGAGAGAGTGACTTATGCGTACCCGTAACGATCGCCTGCGCCATGCCATTGGCTTTGAATTCATTGGCCTGCTGATTGCCGCCCCGCTGGCCAGCTGGGTTACCGGGGTCGGGCTCAACCATATGGGCCCGCTGGCACTGTTCTTCTCGGTGCTGGCCACCGTCTGGAACTACATCTACAACATCGGGGTCGACAAGCTGCTGCTCAAATATCAGGGCCATACCCACAAAACCCTGTGGCAACGGGTGCTGCATACCTTCGGCTTTGAGGGCGGTCTGCTGATCGTCGCGCTGCCGGTCATGTCCTGGTGGCTGAGCGTCAGCATGCTGGAGGCGCTGGTGCTGGATCTGGGCTTCGTCGTCTTCTACCTGATCTATGCCTTCGTCTACAACTGGGGCTATGACAAGGTGTTCCCCATCCCCCGCGAAGTGCCGCAGGGCATGCCACAAGAGGCGCGCTAAGGCACGAATCAGTTGGATTGAAACCGAGAAGTGAAGGTCAACAAGGAAAGACTACAGAAGAAACGACACGGCCCCATCATGGCAGACATGATGGGGCCGCAAGAGGGATCAGTGCTGGCAGGCCGGCTGATTCAGAGGTAAGGATTCAGGCCTGCCCGTCGCTCAAGCCTGGGCCTTGAGCTCTTCGCCGCTCTCGTCAGTTGCAACAGCCTCTTCAGGCTGGGCCTGGGCTGCCTGCAGCGCTTCCAGCTCGCTCTGATAATCGCTCAGGATCTGCTGGGCAACCGCCATATCTCCCTTGTGTTTGCGCTCGAACAGATGGTGCTGCACCACGCCGTTGAGATACTCCACCGTGATGGGCTGCTCCAGGGTGGCCATCAGCTCCTCTTTCTCCAGCTCGGCATTGATTTCATCGGCGGTCGTGCGCAGCAGCCCGGCCAATTGAACCAACATGCGGCGCTCACCTTCGCGCAGCAGGCTCAACATGCGGTTTCTCTGCTGCTCATTCTGTTGGGTCATACATTTCCTTACGTCAATTGGGAACAAGCCCGCTCATTCTGCCCTGTCCCCATGACAGCGTCTATCTCATGCCCCCCACAAATTTTTGGCGCTGGCTCACAAATGGCTACAGATGCTATTTGAAGCGCCTCTGGGGTATAGTAGCCGCTGATTTTCGGGCGCTTTTTTCACCTTCATCCGCAGACAGGGATGAGACGGCAAGGGCGCCTGCCCGGTTTACCCCAACGAGGTGAAGATCCGCTTTATGACCGACGCCATTGTGGTGCTCTGCACCTGCCCAGATCAAACCAGTGCCGACCTTCTCTGCGAACAGCTGCTGAACCAGCGGCTGGCCGCCTGCATCAATCAACTGCCGGGCATTACCTCCGTCTATCGTTGGCAAGGCAAGGTGGAGCGCGCCACCGAGATCCAGCTCATCATCAAATCCCGCCAGTCGCGCTTTGCCGAGCTGCAGGCATGCATTCAGGCCAATCACCCCTATGAAGTGCCCGAGCTGCTGGCCCTGCCGGTGAGTGCCGGACTACCCGCCTATCTCGACTGGCTCAATGGGGAGACCTCATGACGTTCACCCGCTTGCTCTCTCCCCTGCTGCTGCTCTGTGCCCTGTTGACGACAGCGGTGGGCAGCGCCCCTGCCCACGCCAGCGGCGCCGATCTGCTCAGCTCGCTAGGCATTGAGGCCAACGCCAAACCCAAATTTTTACAGGTCGATGAGGCCTTTCAGATCGAGAGCGAACAGCGTGGCGATCAGCTGCTGCTGACCCTTCATATCGCCGACGACTACTACCTCTATCGCCACAGCCTGCGCTTCAAGGGGAACAACCTCACCTTCAGCGAGCCGACCCTGCCGGAAGGCACCGAGCACGAGGATGACTTCTTCGGCAAGACCCGGGTCTACTACCAGCAGGTGAGCATCGCGGTGCCGCTAAAGGAGGTGGGGGAAAATGCCACCCTGCGGGTGCGCTATCAGGGCTGTACCGACGGCCTCTGCTATCCACCGACCGACAAGCTGATCGATGTGGCTCCGCTGGTCACGGCAACCACAGCGTCCACTGTTGAAACGGCACAAAGCGTCGCACCGGTTAGCCAGCAGGATCAGCTGGCCGCAGCCCTCGGCAATCAGGGGTTCTGGCTCAGCATCGTCGCCTTCTTCGCACTGGGGCTGGGGCTCGCCTTCACCCCCTGCGTCTTCCCCATGTACCCAATCCTGACCGGCATCATCGCCGGTGCCGGCGATCGCCTCTCCACCGGTCGCGCCTTCCTGCTCTCTCTGGTCTATGTGCAGGGGATGGCGGTCACCTACACCTTGCTGGGGCTGGTAGTCGCCTCGGCAGGTCTTAAATTCCAGGCGGCGCTGCAACACCCCTATGTGCTGATCGGCCTCTCGGTGATGTTCTTGCTGCTGGCCCTCTCCATGTTCGGGCTCTACACCCTGCAACTGCCGAGCAGTTTGCAAACTCGGCTCTCCAGTCTCTCCAACCGCCAGCAGGGCGGCTCGGTAGTCGGGGTCGCTATCATGGGAATGATCTCCGGGCTGGTCTGCTCACCCTGCACCACGGCGCCGCTCTCGGGGGCACTGATCTACGTGGCCCAGAGCGGCGATCTCTGGCTCGGCGGGGCGGCGCTCTATGCGCTGTCACTGGGGATGGGTCTGCCGCTGCTGCTGCTCGGCACCTCGGGTGGCAAGCTGCTGCCCAAGGCGGGCGCCTGGATGGATGTGATCAAGCAGCTGTTTGGCTTCGCCCTGCTGGCAGTGCCGATCCTGCTGCTGTCACGGCTCTGGAGCGATCAGATTGCCACTCTAGCCTGGCTCGGCTGGGGGCTGCTGCTGTGCGGTTATCTCTATCACCACAACCAGCACCAGCCCCACTCGGTGGCCAAAAGCGTGCGCGGCTTCGTGCTGTTGCTGGCGATGATCAGCGCCGTGGTAGTGGGCAAGGATCTGCTGCAACCGGCCCCCCCTGCTGCCATCACGGCGGATACCAGTCAAACGGCACCGCAGTTTATCCGCATCAAGACGCTGGATGATCTCAAGGTGCAGCTGGCAGCCGCCCGCGGCAAGCCGGTGCTGCTCGACCTCTACGCCGACTGGTGCGTCGCCTGCAAGGAGTTCGAACACAAGACCTTCAGCGACCCGGCTGTGCGGGAGCGCTTCGGCCAGATGGTGCTGCTGCAGGCGGATGTTACCGCCAACGACGATGCCGATGTCGAGCTGCTCAACAGCCTCAATGTGCTGGGCCTGCCGACCCTGATCTTCTTCGACCGCGAGGGCAAGGAGCTGACAGGGCAGCGGGTCACCGGTTTTATGGGGCCTATCCCCTTTGCCAAACATCTCGAGATGGTAAGTGATGCACACTGAGTTGCGTCGGCTGCAGACAAGCGATGCACCTACCTTGCAGCGGCTGTTCGAGCAGGCCCCCTCCTATCAGGCGGCGGTGAGCAATGACCCTCTCTCAGCACAGACAGGGGAAGAGGAACTTGTCGCCTGCCCATCCGGCCTGCCTCTCTCCGACAAACATCTCATCGGCCGCTGGGAGCAGGGAGAACTCACCGCTGTCATTGATCTGCTGCGCGGCTACCCCAATCCAGACACCGCCTATCTGGGTCTGTTACTGGTGGGGGAACCCTGGCAAGGGAGTGGCCGTGGTCAGTCGCTCTATCTTCACGCCTGCAAGCTGGCAAGCTCATGGGGGGCTACCCGGCTTCGCCTGTCAGTGATTGCCAGCAATGAGAGTGCTCTATCCTTCTGGCTGCGCAGAGGGTTCACCGAGTGCTATCGCCGCGAGCTGGCTGGTTATCGGGCAGAGGCCATCGTGCTGGAACGTTCACTGGAACCGTGAGCCGAGGTTTGCCGCCGCGCATTCGCGTGGCACAATCGCCCCTCTCGTTTTGCACTTGTCCGGAGTTTTGATGAAAAAGTGGTTCATCCCCCTGCTAGCCCTCTGGCTTTATGGCTGCAGTGCAGGGCCCGGTGAAGAGGATATCCGGAGCCAAGTTACCGCCAGGTTGCTGGCCGAGACAGACGCCAACCTGTTCGAAATCAGCAACTTCACCATCCTCGGCAAGGAGGAGCGGATGGAGGGGGTCTATCTGGTCAAGGTGAGTTACCAGCTCCACTTCAAGCAGGGACTCGATCAGTTGCAGGTGTTGCACGACGAGGACCTGGTCTACGACCGGGTTGGCCCCTTCCAGCAGGAGATGGGGCTGATGGAGCTCGAGCGCAAATATGGCGAGTTCGAGGCGGGCCAGGTGCTGCCACAAGAGGCCGAGGTGTGGATGATGAAGGACGAACAGGGGTGGCGACTGGCGGAACCGGCCCAATAAAGGGCTGCCCGCCCCTTACGCACTGCAACGACTGGCCTGCCGTTGCCAACTACCTCAAACCTGGGTATCGACCCGATACCCTTTTCGCTCGGCGGGTTCGCTCGGCAGCTTGCTGGCCAACCCTGACAGCACCTCCTTGAGGGTGACCCCGCTCTCTGCCGCACCACTGCTCTCCAGCAGCTTGGTCAGCTGGCTCTGCAAGGGGTTGACCGCTTCACGCTCGGCTCCTTGCTCGCTCTCTTTTTCCTGTCCGCCCTGCTGATCCAGCGTCTCCAGCAGGCGCTCCAGATCCCGCTTGAGCGGGTTCTCGCTGCTGTCGGCGATGGAGAGTTTGCGCTGTTCCTGCTCTTGCCGCTGTTGTTGTTGCAATGCCAACTGTTGCTCCTGCTGCTGTTGCAGGGAGCCCATCATGGTGTTGATGAACGCTTCCAGCGAGTCCCTGATTGAAACAGTGCCACCGCCACTGCTCTCCCCTTGCGGTGACAGCCCCAGCTCATCCAGCACTGCGCCAAGATCGCGTACCATCCGGCTGTCGCTGCCCGTTGATGGTGAAGTTGCAGCCCGCTCCTGTGCCTGCACAGCAGGAGAACCCTGCCGTTGCGACAGCGGGGTGAGCCCGCCTGACGCGACTACATTTATCTCCATCTTGGCCCTCCTCTCCCCGTCCTCAGCTCTTTCTCGGCAACTATTCCGGCAAGCAGACACACCCTCGTCCCCTTGGCAGATAACCGCTCTCACACCTAAAGGATAGCGCCAACCGGACGAGATTGGCGCGAATGCATCTTTTGGTCTATCAGGCGGAACGATAGTGCCAACCCGCTATAAACAAGGGCTGGCAAGGAGGCTAGCGTTCAGCCATCACTGCGCAGGCTGACAATGGGGGTCAGAAGATATCCTTCATCCGGTGCCACAACATTCCCAGTGCCAGCAGCGGGGAGCGCAGCGCCGGGCCGCCGGGGAAGGTGATGTGAGGCACGCTGGCGAAGAGATCGAAACCCCGGCTCTCGCCGCGGATCGCCTCGGCTACCAGCTTGCCCGCCATATGGGTAGCGTTGAGGCCGTGACCCGAATAGGCCTGGGCGTAGAACACGTTTGGGTATTCCTTCAAGCGGCCAATCTGCGGCAGCCGGTTGGCGCCGATCCCGATCATGCCGCCCCACTGGAACTCGATGGCAGTGCCAGCCAGCTCGGGGAAGACTCGCAGCATCTTGGGCAACATAAAGGCCTTGATATCCTTCGGGTCTCGCCCCGAATAGTTGCAGGCGCCGCCAAACAGCAGGCGGCCATCGGCAGAGAGGCGGTAGTAGTCGAGGGCCACGTTCTGATCGCACACTGCCATGTTTTGCGGCAGCAATCGCTGGCGCAAGCGGCGATCGAGCACCTCGGTGGCGAGGATGTAGGAGCCCGCGGGCAGCACCCGCCCCCCCAGCTCCGGATTGAGGTCGTTGAGATAGGCGTTGCAGCCGATCACCAGATAATCAGCAGTGACCCGGCCGTGGGCGGTGGTCACCTCGACCTGCTTGCCGTAGTCGATATGGGTCACTCTGGAGTGTTCAAACAGGGAGACCCCGAGGCTGGCGGCGGCGCGCGCCTCGCCGAGCGCAAGATTGAGAGGATGCAGGTGGCCGGAGCCCATGTCGATAAGGCCGCCGATATAGCGATCCGATCCCACCACGCTATGGATATCTTCCCGCGGTACCAGCTTGAGTTCGTGCTCATAGCCGAGGCTCGCCAGATGGTCGAGATCCTCCTCGAAGCCAGCCAGATGACGCTGACGGGTGGCGAGGTCGCAGTAGCCCCAGGTGAGATCGCACTCGATGTTGAAGCGCTCAACCCGCTCGCGCACCAGCTGCACCGCCTCCAGCCCCATCAGGTCGAGCTCGCGAACCCCCTCCTCACCAATCCAGCGGACAAACTGGCTGGTATCGTGGCCGATACCGCGAATAAGCTGGCCACCATTGCGCCCGGAGGCGCCCCAGCCGATGCGGTTGGCCTCCAGCAAGGCGACCTTGTAACCGGCATCAGCCAGATTGATGGCGGTATTGAGACCGGTAAAACCGCCGCCGATGATGCAGACGTCAGCCTTGTGCTCCCCCTCCAGCTCGGGCCACTGTTGCCAGTCGTTGCGGGTGGCCGCGTAGTAGGAGGCGACATGCTCCTGATATCCGTTGTGCTTTCCTGCCTGCATACTCAGCATCCTGCCTTGGTTGCAAATTGTTTAATAAAATAAGCAAAGTTGTTTCGATAATACCCAGTTCCTCCTCCACTCACCAACCGGTGCGGATCACAGAAATGCAAAAGGCGCCCCGAAGGGCGCCTTTTCATGCAATCAAGGTGCTGTAACGAATTACAGTACGTCGATGGCGTTCAGGTCGGAGAATGCTTTCTCCAGGCGAGCGATCATGGAAGTCTGACCTTCACGCAGCCATACGCGCGGATCGTAGTACTTCTTGTTCGGCTTGTCGGCGCCTTCCGGGTTGCCCAGCTGGCCTTGCAGGTAAGCTTCGTTCTTCTTGTAGAAGTTCAGCAGACCTTCCCAGGTTGCCCACTGGGTGTCGGTGTCGATGTTCATCTTCACTACGCCGTAGGAGATGGACTCGCGGATCTCTTCCAGAGTGGAACCTGAACCACCGTGGAATACGAAGTCCAGAGACTTGGCTGGAACGCCAAACTTCTCAGAAACGTACTTCTGGGAAGCGTCCAGGATGGACGGGGTCAGCTTGACGTTACCCGGCTTGTATACACCGTGTACGTTACCGAAGGAGGCAGCGATGGTGAAACGCGGGCTGATCTTGGACAGACGCTCGTAAGCGTAAGCAACATCTTCCGGCTGGGTGTACAGAGCGGACTGATCCATGTGGCTGTTGTCGACGCCGTCTTCTTCGCCACCGGTGCAACCCAGTTCCAGCTCCAGAGTCATGTTCATCTTGGCCATGCGGGTCAGGTACTCGCAGCAGATGTCGATGTTCTCTTCCAGAGACTCTTCGGACAGATCCAGCATGTGGGAGGAGAACAGCGGCTTGCCGGTTTCAGCAAAGTGCTTCTCGCCCGCTTCCAGCAGACCGTCGATCCACGGCAGCAGCTTCTTGGCAGCGTGGTCGGTGTGCAGGATTACCGGCACGCCGTAGGCTTCGGCAACAGCGTGAACGTGCTTGGCACCAGAGATGGCACCCAGGATGGCAGCTTTCTGACCTTCCAGCTTCAGACCCTTACCGGCGGTGAACACGGCACCACCGTTGGAGAACTGAACGATAACCGGCGCTTTAACCTTGGCGGCAGCTTCCAGTACGGCGTTAACGGAGTCGGTACCAACGCAGTTTACGGCCGGCAGAGCGAAGCCGTTCTCTTTAGCGATGGCGAACACTTTCTGAACGTCATCACCAGTGATCACGCCGGGTTTTACGAAGTCGAAAATTTTCTTAGACATGTTTAATCGTCCTGTCTCGTATGCCGTTAATAAAAAATGGGGGGTTCATCATGAACCGGCACAGCGGGCACATGATAAACGAAACGGGAGGCTTTTGCCCCCCGTTCCGGGTCAATTAGGCTTTGGCGCGCTGTTCCAGAATCGCAACAGCCGGCAGTACCTTGCCTTCTACGAACTCCAGGAAGGCGCCGCCGCCAGTGGAGATGTAGGAGACTTTGTCAGCGATGCCGAACTTGTCGATAGCAGCCAGGGTGTCACCACCGCCAGCGATGGAGAAGGCCGGAGAAGCAGCGATGGCTTCAGCGATAACCTTGGTGCCTTCAGCAAACTGGTCAAACTCGAATACACCAACTGGGCCGTTCCACAGGATGGTCTTGGCGTTCATGATGATGTCAGCCAGGGCCTTGGCAGAATCCGGGCCGATGTCGAAGATCATGTCGCCGTCGGTCACGTCAGAGACGGACTTGATGGTCGCCGGAGTGGATTCGGAGAACTCGGCACCTACAACCACGTCGGTGGTCACAGGAATGTTGGTCTCGGCAGCCAGTTTCTTGGCGGTGTCGATCAGATCGTGCTCGCACAGGGACTTGCCGACGTTGTGACCGGCAGCAGCGATGAAGGTGTTGGCGATGCCACCACCGACAACCAGCTGGTCAGCGATTTTGGAGAGGGATTCCAGAACGGTCAGCTTGGTGGAGACCTTGGAGCCGCCAACGATGGCAACCATCGGGCGCTCGGGCTTCAGCATGGCTTTGCCCAGCGCTTCCAGTTCACCCGCCAGCAGCGGACCGGCACAGGCGACCGGAGCGAACTGAGCCACACCGTAGGTGGAACCTTCGGCGCGGTGAGCAGTACCGAACGCATCCATTACAAAGACGTCACACAGGGCGGCGTATTTTTTGGCCAGCTCTTCGGTGTTCTTCTTCTCGCCTTTGTTGAAACGGCAGTTTTCCAGTACAACCAGCTCACCGGCAGCGACTTCTACGCCATCCAGGTAATCCTTGGCCAGGCGAACCGGGCAGGACAGAGCGTCTTTCAGATAGTTGACAACCGGAGCCAGGGAGAATTCTTCGTTGTATTCACCCTCGGTCGGACGACCCAGGTGGGAGGTGATCATCAGCTTGGCACCCTTTTCCAGAGCCAGCTTGATGGTCGGCAGAGTCGCAACGATACGTGCATCGGAGGTGACCTTGCCGTCTTTTACCGGTACGTTCAGGTCAGCACGGATCAGAACGCGTTTACCCGCCAGATCCAGGTCAGTCATCTTGATAACAGACATATTCAGTCCTCTATATTTTCCAGGTAATGTTAAAAACAGTAACCTTTCGCCCGGGGCAGGCTCAGCCTGCGGCCATCATGGCCCGGGTGGTATCCAGCATCCGGTTCGCGAAGCCCCATTCGTTATCGCACCACATCAACATCTTGACGAGGTTGGCATCGCTCACCCGGGTCTGGGTACCATCAATGATGCAGGAGTGTGCATCATGATTGAAGTCTACGGAGACCAGAGGTTCTTCCGTGTAATCCAGAATACCGTGTAATGTACCTCTGGATGCCCGTTGCAGGGCTTGATTTACGTCAGTAACTGTCACTTTTTTACGAACAGTAATACTGAGATCCATCGCTGTTACATTGATGGTCGGCACCCGCACCGCGATCGCCTCGAACTTGCCGGCGAAGTGGGGCAGGATACGCTCCAACCCCTTTGCCAGCTTGGTATCCACCGGAATGATGGACTGACTGGCAGCGCGGGTTCGGCGCAAGTCACTGTGGTAGGCATCGATGACTTGCTGATCATGCATGGCCGAATGAATTGTCGTAATAGTACCACAATTTATCTCGAATTCTCGATGCAATGTTTCAATCACCGGCACCACGCAGTTGGTGGTGCAGGAGGCGTTGGAGACAATCCGCTCCACTCCGGTGAGGGTATGATGGTTGACCCCGTAGACCACGGTGGCATCCACATCCGCATCCGCCGGGTGGGAGAAGAGCACCTTGCCCGCCCCCGCCGCCAGATGCAGCTCGGCATCGGCCCGCGAGCCGAATACCCCGGTGCAATCGAGCACCACATCGACCCCCAGCGCCCGCCACGGCAGCTTTGACGGATCCCGCTCGGCAAACAGGGAGATGAGATCCTCCCCCACCAGCATGCTGTTGCCCGCCAGTTGCACAGGATGGTGGAAGCGACCGTGACTGGTATCGTAACGGGTCAGGTGCACCATGGCCTCGGGGGCCGCCAGCTCGTTGATGGCGACGATCTTGATGGTCTTGTCGCGCCCGCTTTCATAGAGGGCTCGCAACACGTTGCGACCGATCCGCCCGTAACCATTGATGGCAATCTTGATCATCGAGAATCCGTTTCCTTGAACCAGCAACAGGGCGGCGCACCGGCCGCCCGGGAGCCCCGGCTACTACAGCAGGGCCTCCTTGAATTCACCGCGGGCCAGCAGTGCCGCCCCGAATACCCCGGCACTGTCGCCAAGGGCAGGAGCAATAATGGGGGTTGCGAAGCGGGGATTAAAGAGGAAGGGCAAAATTCTCTGCCGTCCGGCGCTGTAAAGGCTCTGCACATTGCCCACCCCGCCGCCGATGACGATCACGTCCGGATCCAGAATGTTGACCACGTTGGCCAGCGCCTGACCAAACAGCAGATGCAGCCGGTCGATGGTGAGCTTGGCCACATGATCGTGAGCCGTGGCGGCCGCGATTTGGGCGAGCGAGAGGCGGCGCTTGGCCTTGGCCTCGTACCAGGCCTCCAGCGCCGGGCCGCTGATCAGGGTCTCGACGCAGCCGCGCTTGCCGCAGTAGCACTCGGGGCCATCAGGGGAAAGCACGTTGTGGCCCCACTCACCGGCGATGCCGTGGTGACCATTGAGGATCTGGCCGTTGATGACGATGCCGGAGCCGACCCCGGTGCCCATGATGATGCCGAACACCACTTTCGCATCAGGATGGTGCTGGCGCACTGCACCGAGATGGGTTTCTGCCAGCGCAAAGCAGTTGGCATCGTTGGCGATCAGCACCGGCACACCCAGCTTGCGCTCCAGATCCTCCTTGAACGGCTTGCCGTTGAGCTCGGTGGTGTTACAGTTCTTCATCAGGCCGGTCTGCGGATCCCGCGCCCCCGGCGTGCCCATGCCGATGACGGTCGGGCGCTGGCCAATCTTCTCGGCGCACTCTGCTACCAGCTTGGCGATCTGGCCGATCATATGCTCATAACCGCCAGCCCGCTCGGTGGGGATGCGATGGCGCAGCAGCACCTCGTCGCCATCCAGCACCACGCATTCACACTTGGTACCGCCAAGATCGATACCCCAATCCAGTGACTTGCTGCTCATCTTGCCTCCTGCACGGCCGCCACGTTCTCGTCGTTGCAGCGCCTATTTCAATGTAAAACGGGGCCTGACGGCCCCGGATATCCAACACACTCTTCTTCTCTCGCCCCGGCCTTAGCGACCGTGGTACTGGGTGGAGAGCTCGTGTACCGCGTTGACGAACACGCCAGCGTGTTCCGGGTTCACATCCTGATGGATGCCGTGGCCGAGGTTGAATACGTGACCATTGCCGTGGCCGAAACCGGCCAGAATGGAGGCGACCTCTTCACGGATGCGAGCCGGAGTGGCGTAGAGCATGGAGGGATCCATGTTGCCCTGCAGCGCCACCTTGTCGCCGACCCGACGCTTGGCGTCGGCGATGTCGGTGGTCCAGTCCAGACCCAGCGCATCGCAACCAGTGGCGGCGATCTGCTCCAGCCACTGGCCGCCGTTCTTGGTGAACAGGGTGACCGGCACGCGGCGACCGTCGTGCTCGCGGATCAGGCCATCGACAATCTTGTGCATGTACTGCAGGGAGAAGTCGCGGTAATCGCGCGGGGTGAGCACGCCGCCCCAGGTGTCGAACACCATGACCGCCTGCGCACCCGCCTTGATCTGGGCGTTGAGGTAGGCAATCACGCTGTCGGCCAGCTTGTCGAGCAGCAGGTGCAGGGTTTGCGGCTCTGCATACATCATCTGCTTGATCTTGGTGAACGCCTTGGAGCTGCCCCCCTCCACCATGTAGGTGGCCAGAGTCCATGGGCTGCCGGAGAAGCCGATGAGCGGCACTTCGCCCTTCAGCTCGCGGCGGATGGTGCGCACCGCATTCATCACGTAGCCCAGCTCATCTTCCGGATCCGGAATGGGCAGCGCCTGCACGTCGGCCATGGAGGTGATCGGACGCTCGAAGCGCGGGCCTTCACCCTGCTCGAAGTAGAGACCCAGCCCCATGGCATCGGGCACGGTGAGGATGTCGGAGAAGAGGATGGCGGCATCGAGCGGATAGCGGCGCAGCGGCTGCAGGGTGACTTCACAGGCCAACTCGGCGTTGCGGCACAGGGACATGAAGTCCCCCGCCTGGGCGCGCGTGGCCTTGTATTCCGGCAGATAGCGGCCAGCCTGGCGCATCATCCATACCGGGGTCATGTCCACTTCCTGGCGCAGCAGGGCACGCAGGTAACGATCGTTCTTCAGCTCTTTCATCCCAGTTCCTGAGTCATATCCAGCATAAAATGGCGGATATGATACCACTTTGTGCGCGGCGGGGGGCGGCTCAAACACCTGCCGCCGCCGTTGGAGTGCAAAGATGTGAAGGGGCGCAAACAAGCACCCCTCTTTGCCTCCCTTAAGCTTGGTCGTCGAGGCAGAGCGCGATAAGTCGCCGCGCTATGGTGCCGTGAGGCGGCAGCCGTGGCAGCCCGTCGGCCTCGAAGAAATCGGCCGCCACCAGCTCTTCGTCCTGCACCCGGATCTCGCCACTCTCATAATCGGCGGTGAAGCCCATCATCAGGCTGTGGGGAAACGGCCAGGGCTGGCTCGCCACGTAACGCACGTTGGTCACCCGGATGCCGCTCTCCTCGAACACCTCCCGCGCCACGCACTGCTCGAGATTCTCCCCCGCCTCCACGAAGCCGGCCAGCACGGTATACATGGGATCCTCGGCCTGATAGTGACGGCGGTGGGCCGCGAGCAAGATAGCGGGCCCCTTGCGCACCGCCACGATGATGCAGGGGGAGATACGCGGATAGACGACGTGGCCATGGCGGCACCCTTGTGCCCACTCCCCCGCCTTCGGGCTCATGGGGGCGCCGCACTCGCCGCAGAAGCGGTGGGTCCGGCGAAAGGTGGCGAGTTGCCAGGCGCGGCCAGCCAGCTGAAAGCCCGCTTCATCCCCGGCCACCATCAGCTGGCGCAAGGGAGTCAGGGTTGCGGTGTCGGTCGCTTCCCCCAGATCCAGCAGCAGGCAGGGCAGCCCGTCCCACTCGTCAAAGCGCTCAAAGGCGGCATGCTGCAAGTGGCTGGGCAGACAGGCACGGGGGCCTTGTGGAATGCACCCCTGGTCATCCAGCAGGACGAGGTGATCGCCCCCCAGCACGAACCAGCGGGCCTGTTCGGTTAATGGCATAGATGCAGCACTCTTTGTTGTGACGTCGGTCGGAATGCGCGCCCGGGGCTGGGCGGCGGTGACGGATGAAAGCGACAACCGGCCACCATATTAAGACGCGGCAGGCCGGGTGGCGACCCCAAGATGGCGGCTTTTCAATGCTCATGAGAACGCCCATGAAAAAGGCCGCCCGCAGGCGGCCTGATGTTGGTCACGGTCGATCAGGCGTCGCCCATCGCCAGCAGGGAGGCGTTGCCGCCCACCGCCGTGGTGTTGATGGTGCGGGTCTTCTCGGTAATGAAACGGCTCAGGTAATGGGGGCCGCCCGCCTTGGGACCTGTGCCAGAGAGGCCCTGCCCGCCGAACGGTTGCACCCCGACCATGGCGCCGATCTGGTTGCGGTTGATGTAGACGTTGCCCACGTTGATGCGACTCGCCAGCTCCTCGGCATGGGATTCGTTGCGGCTGTGGATCCCCAGTGTCAGGCCGTAACCGGTGCCGTTGATATCCGCGATCACAGTGTCCAGCTCTTTGGCGGCGTAGCGCACCACGTGCAGGATGGGGCCGAACTGCTCGCGGGTCAGCTCGCGGATGGAGCCGATCTCCAGCGCGGTCGGCTGCACGAAGTGGCCCCCCAGGGTCACGGCCGGCATCGGCGCCTGGGCAATCAGGCGAGCGCGCGGGATCATGTAGGCGAGGTGAGCATCAAGACCGGCCTTGGCATCGGCATCGATCACCGGGCCGACGTCGGTGTTGTGCTCGGCCGGGTTGCCCACTTTGAGCTCCTGCATGGCACCGGTGAGGATCTCCAGCACCCGCTCGGCAATCTCCTCCTGCAGATAGAGCACCCGCAGGGCCGAGCAGCGCTGACCAGCGCTCTGGAAGGCGGCGCTCACCACGTCGCGCACCACCTGCTCCGGCAGGGCGGTGGAGTCGACGATCATGGCGTTCTGGCCGCCGGTCTCGGCGATAAGCGGCAGGATGGCGCCATCGCGCTGGGCCAGGGTCATGTTGATCAGCTTGGCGGTCTCGGTGGAGCCGGTGAAGCAGACGCCGCCAATGCGCGGATCCGCCGTCAGCTTGGCCCCCACGGTAGCACCGTCACCGGGCAGCAGTTGCAGCACGTCGCCCGGAATACCGGCCTGATGGGCCAGCGTCACCGCAAGATGGGCGATAAGGCCGGTCTGCTCCGCCGGTTTGGCGATGACGGTGTTGCCGGTGGCCAGCGCCGCAGCGATTTGGCCGAGGAAGATCGCCAGCGGGAAATTCCACGGGCTGATGCAGACAAACACCCCACGCCCCTGCAGGAACAGCTCGTTCTGCTCGCCGGTGTAACCGGGCAGCAGGGTCGCCTGCCCCATCAGGCCGCGCGCCTGCACCGCGTAGTAGCGGCAGAAATCGACCGCTTCACGCACCTCGTCGATGCCATCTTGCAGCAGCTTGCCCGCCTCGCGGGTACAGAGGGAGACAAACTGCTCGCGGTTCGCCTCCAGCAGATCCGCCAGCTTCTCCAGCGCGGCAGCACGCTCGCTCACCGGGGTTTCACGCCAGCGCGGGAAGGCGGCGTGGGCAGATGCCAAGGCCTGCTCCACCGCCTGCTCGTCGGCCCAGTGGATCTTGCCGACGGTGAGGCTCACATCCTGCGGGCTCAGCACGGTTCGTGCCTCGCTGCGCTTGAGGGTCTCGCCATCGACGATGGGGCCGGCCAGCCACTGCTTGCTCTCCAGCTCTTTCAAGCGGGCGAAGAAAGGGCGCTGGATGGAGAGGATGTTCATGTTGACGCCGCTGGAGTTCTTGCGGTCGCTGAACAGATTCACCGGCTGCGGAATGCGGTCGTTGGCAAAGCCGGAGTAGCGCTTGAGGGTGCGCAGCGGATGCTCGGCCAGCGAGTCCACCGGGGTATTGGGATCCACCAGCTTGTGAACGAAGGAGGTGTTGGCCCCGTTCTCCAGCAGGCGGCGCACCAGATAGGGCAGCAGATCCTTGTGCGCGCCGACCGGCGCGTAGATGCGGCAGTGTAGACCGGGATTGTCGCTCAGCACGGCGTTGTGCAACTCCTCGCCCATGCCGTGCAGACGCTGGAATTCAAACTGGCGATCACCGGCAATCTCCAGAATGCTGACCACGGTATTGGCGTTGTGGGTGGCGAACTGGGGAGCGATAAAGCCGCGAGTCGGCTCGCTCAGCAGGTAGCGGGCGCAGGCGAGGTAGGATATGTCGGTGCCCGCCTTGCGGGTAAAGAGCGGGTAGCCGGGCAGGCCAGCCTGCTGGGCATATTTCAGCTCGCTGTCCCAGTAGGCGCCTTTGACCAGTCGCACCGGAATGAGGTCACCCTGCTCGCGGGCCAGGGCGGTGAGCCAGCAGAGTACCGGCAGCGCACGCTTGGAGTAAGCCTGCACCACCATGCCGAGCTTGCCCCAGCCACGGTTGGCATCGGAGCGGTAGAGCTGCTCGAACAGGTCCAGCGACAGCTCGAGGCGGTCCATCTCCTCGGCATCGATGCTGATGGCCACATCCTTGTCGCGGGCCAGACGCACCAACCCCACCAGCCGCTCGCACATCTCGCCGAGCACCCGCTCGCGGTTGGCCACGTCATAGCGCGGATGGAGCGCCGAGAGCTTGATGGAGATCGAGGGGGCCGGGCCGCCGTCGCTGATCCGCTCGTTGCCCACCGCCTCGATGGCGTTGCGGTAATCGGTCAGATATTTATCGGCATCCTGCATGGTCAGCGCCGACTCACCCAGCATGTCGTAGGTGTGGGTGTAACCCAGCTCGCGGGATTTGCGGCTCGCCTTGAGCGCCTCTTTCATGTCGCGCCCCAGCACGAACTGCTTGCCCATGATCTTCATGGCGGCGTACATGGCGGAGCGCACCACCGGCTCCCCCAGCTTGTTGACCATGCGCCCCAGCAGGTTGGCCGGGTTGCCGTCGAGCTTTTTATCGAGCTTGATGATCTTGCCGGTCAGCATCAGCCCCCAGGTGGAGGCGTTGACCAGAGTAGAGTCGCTCTTGCGGAAATGGGATGACCAGTTGGCGCCGGAGAGCTTGTCCTTGATCAGGGCGTCGGCGGTCTCGGCATCGGGAATCCGAAGCAGCGCCTCGGCCAGACACATCAGGATGATCCCCTCCTGGGTATCCAGGCTGTACTCCTGCAGGAAGGCGTCGATACCGTCACCGGAGCCGCTCTCCTTGCGCACCTTGGTCACCAGAGTACGGGCACGCTGGGTCACCTGCTCCAGCGAGGCGCCATCCCCCGGCAACATGGCCGACAGTTCGGCCAGATAGGCATTTTCATCCACCACGTAGTTTTGGGTGATGGCTTCGCGCAGGGCGGCCAGATCGGAGGGGATATAGTCAGCGGCAAGCACTTGAGTAGCTTTGAACATATGGGGTCTTCCTGTACGCCCTAGGGCTGATATCGACAAAGGCGGACGCGCCGCCGAAACGCCGATAATGTATACAATGTTGCGCCCTATATGAAATGAATTTGTTGCCACTCTTTAACAAAGATCGCTCATTCCCCCCATGAATTCCCTTTTGAAGCCAATACGCCAGCAAGCGTGAGGGTCATCTGACTTCATTTTGTATACGATCTGCCGCCGCTCTATCGCAAAGCAGGCACGCATTCCGCCCAATACGCCCCAAAAAAAGAAGGGCCGCCACGGCGACCCTTCTCAGCAATTCATTCAGCCAGATGCTGTCAGTTCATCCAGCGATCGCCGCGGCTGCGACGACGGGGCAGCATGGGCAGCAGGATGCCAAGCAGAATACCGGCCCCCACCATAGCACCACCACGGATAAACCAGTCCATCTGCATGTCGTGCTCCTGGTTGTCGTAGCTTTGGGTCAGGGCATCATTCTGCTCTTTGAGATTGCTCATCTCCTCACTCTGACTGACCAGCTGGGCCTTGAGAGCGGCGATCTCCTTGCTCTGGGCAGCGATCTGGCCATCCTTCTCGGTGAAGCGTTTCTCGTTGTCACCGTTAAGGTTCTGCAAGCGATCTTTAAGCTCATCGCGCTCTTTTTCCACCTGGGGCAGACGCTCGCGCAGGCTGATCTGGCTCTGCAGTTCGCTGTTCTTGATCCACCCCTCGCGGCCACGACCGTCCACCACCTGGGTGAAACCGGCCTCGCTGTTCACCGCCTTTACCTCCAGCGGTTCACCAGCCTTGACGCTGCCAAGGATCCGGTACTGGGTACCCGGGCCATTGTGGATATAGGTAAAGATGTTGTCTGAAACATAACGGGTATCGGCCAGTGCCTGTTGGGCACACAAGCAGATCAAAATCCCGAGAAGGGCGCGCATGGTCGATCGGTTCTCTTTTTCAGGTTTGGACAAGAGGTTGAATGTTAAGCCGCCAGCAGGTTAAAGGACAAGCAAAGAAAAAGCACCTCCCCCCAGATAAAGAGCGCAGAGTTGCGAGTCACCTCGCAACTTGCCCGTCTGCGGTCTCACTTGTTTTTCAGCTCCTGCACCTCGCTGCGCAGAGCGCGGATCTCCCGCAGCAGCTCCTCTTGCTGGTTGTTGTAGTGATGACGCCACTTGTCGGTCTCGCCATCCCCCTTGTTGGGCTGCAAAAACAGGCTGGCCATGAAACCGCTGATGGCACCGAACAGACCGACTCCGAACAGGATCAGCAGGCTGGCGACAAACCGCCCCTCCTCGGTCTTGGGCACCAGATCGCCATAACCCACTGTCGAGAGGGTTACCAGCGTCCACCAGAACGCATCGTAAGGTGTCTCAATCTGGCTGCCGGGCTGGCCTGACTCAATCCAGTACATGACGCCGGAGCCCACCCCCAGCAGCAGGAAGAAGAGGAACAGGATGCCAGAGAGAGTAGTCTCGTTGCGCTCGCGACGAAACATGGCCCAGAGATCCGGGTGCTCCTTGAACAGCTGATAGACCCGCCACAACTGGATCAGCCGCGCCCAGCGCAGTTGCTCCGCCATCGGCAGGCTACCCGGCAGATAGATCCAGTTAGCCTTGAAATAGGCCTTGCGATCGGAGGCCCGGATCCAGCCATAAGCAAAGTGCGCGAGGAAGAAGTAGCAAATCAGACTGTCGAGGTCATAGAAGAGCTGCAGGGTCTGTGGTGTCAGGCTCTCATGGCCCCACCAGCGGGCCGTCACCAGCACAACCGAGATAATCGACAGAAATGCCATCAACAGATCCATCGCCCGCAGATGAGTTAAGTGATGTCGCATACATTTTCCAACTTTAAGCACAGTGCAAATTAATAAAAGAGAAGATAATGCCGATAGTCCTGAGGGCAAAGGAAAAAACGGCTTTTAAAAGGAGAATGACAATGCAGCTGAACCTGCTGGAGAAAAGAATGAGCAACATCCGGTTGGTACCCAAAGTGGTGCTGCTGATGGTGTTCAGTACCCTCCTGCTACTGACAAAACTCTGGTTTGACGCCAACAATCTGGAAGCGACCCTGCTCAGCGAAGGGCTCGATCCCGCCAAGGCGGATGCGATCTCCAATCGCCTGCTCTGGACCGGTCTGATGGAGACCGCCATCATGGGGCTGCTGTTCGTGATCCTGCTGCTCACCGGCTCCCGCCTGATGGTCAAGCAGGTGCACTATCTGGTGGGCCTGCTGGAACGCTTCGCCAAGCGGGACCTCAGCCACAAGGTACTGCTCAAGTCTCGTGACGAATTCGGTGACATCGCCAAGGCGGTCTCTCACTCGCAGGAGAACCTCAAAGAGGTGTTTGGCAACCAGCGCGCCGCCTGCAAGGAGCTCAACGACATCGCCTCCCAGGTGACCCTTTGCATGGAAGAGGCCAACGAAGCGATCAACGAAGAGTTCACCCAGATCGAACAGCTGGCCAGCGCCATGAGCCAGATGGTCGGCGCCATTCGCGAAGTGGCCGCCCATGCGGATCAGGCCTCTCACGCCACCGCCGAAACCAGCCAGCTGGCGGAAGAGGGGAGCCGCTGCGTCGCCGATACCGTCAGCACCATCGACACCCTCTCCGGCAACATCCAGCGCTCCGCCACCGTGGTCAACGAGGTGGAGCAGGGGGTCGAGCGCATTGGCTCTGTGGTCGACACCATTCGCGGCATCTCGGAGCAGACCAACCTGCTGGCACTGAACGCCGCCATCGAAGCGGCTCGCGCCGGTGAAGCGGGTCGTGGCTTTGCCGTGGTGGCCTCCGAAGTGCGTGAACTGGCCAACCGGGCTCAGGCCGCCACCGTCGAAATCCAGAAGATGATCGAACAGCTGCAGGGCAATGCCCACCAGGCTGGCGAACTGATGGCCCAAAGCGTACAGCAGGCCGACAAGGGGGTGGAACAGGTGACCCAGGCCGGTACCCAGCTCGCCACCATAGTGCAGCGGGTACAGGGTGTCGCCGACATGAACCGCCACATCGCCGCGGCCTCCGAGCAGCAGAGCTCGGTCGCCGAAGAGATGCGCGGCAATCTGGAGCAGGTCAAGCAGATCGCCGAAGGCTCCGTCGTGGTGCTGCGCGAACTGCAAGAGGCCTCCGAACTGGTCGAGCAGCACAGCAAGGAGCTCGACAGCCAGATCCAGTCCTTCAAACTCGTCTGACTGTTTTCATGCCCCAATCCGGTTAGACTGGAAGGCCCCTTGAGGGGGCCTTTCTCATTTCCAGCGCACGGCAAGGAGCCAATATGCAGCAGAATGCAACGCACCCACCACTCGAGCTCAGTGACGACAAGGGGCGGCTCGATGTGCCGCTGATCCACCGTT
The DNA here is from genome assembly GCF_051948815.1 of Aeromonas sp. Lyrl_2. Lineage (NCBI taxonomy): Bacteria > Pseudomonadati > Pseudomonadota > Gammaproteobacteria > Aeromonadales > Aeromonadaceae > Aeromonas > Aeromonas sp. Lyrl_2. Next base: position 12,785 of record NZ_JAYJLJ010000025.1, on the reverse strand, counting down.
TTCTCTCCGAAGAGGCTTACTGGTGCCGTGGTATTCCCCACAGCACTGTAGTGCGGGCCATCAACCACTCCCTCTGCGTTGGCGGCTATGTCGATGGTCAGCAGGTTGCCTTCGCCCGGGTCATCACCGACAAAGCCACCTTTGGCTATCTGGCCGATGTCTTCGTGCTGCCTGAGTACCGCGGCCGGGGTTACAGCAAGGCACTGGTGGCAACCATTGTCGACCATCCCGAGTTGCAGGGATTACGGCGTCTCGCTCTCGCCACCTCTGATGCTCACGGCCTCTATGCCGGTTTTGGCTTTGCGCCCCCAGCAAGTCCAGACAGCCTGATGGAGATCTACAACCCTGCCATCTACCAGCGCACCTGATTGACTGGCGGCCAATAATTCCCACCGGATCATGCTTCTCGCCCCTGTGCTGTGACGCGGGGGCCTGACAGTGCTAGATTGGCAGCCACCATTTTGAACCGGCAGCGTTGTTAACCCCGTGTCGTTAACCAGCTGTCGTGAACCACAAGGACGGCAACCGTGGCCCAGCATTCTCCCTCTTTCTCTGCCCTCTCCCCCCTGCTGCAAGAACAGGCCGAGCGCCAATGGCAACGGCTGATCGAACTGGCCCCCGACTATGGCAACCAGCCCGAGCCCGTTCGCCAGCCCCTGCTGACCCTGCTTGGCCTCTCCGATTTTGTCGCCGACTCCCTCTTCAAACAGCCCGAGTTGCTGACCGAACTGCTCGCCTCCGGGGATCTGGATCAGGCCGAGCGCTGGCCCGCCTACCAGAGCGATCTGACCGCCCTGCTCGCCGAGGTGAGTGATGAAGAGGCGCTCAAGCGTATCCTGCGCCAGTTCCGCCGCAGCCGCATGCTGGTGATCGCCTGGCGCGAGCTGCTGGGCCATGCGGCGGTGGAAGAGAGCTTTATCCACCTCACCAAACTGGCGGATGCCCTGATCTGCTCTGCCCGCGACTGGCTCTACGCCAAACAGTGCGGCGAACTGGGCACCCCGATGGATGGCAATGGCAACCCGCAGCCGCTACTCATTCTCGGCATGGGCAAGCTGGGAGGTGGCGAGCTGAACTTCTCCTCGGATATCGATCTTATCTTCACCTTCCCCGAAAACGGCTACACGGTTGGCGGGCGACGCGAGCTCGCCAACCAGCAATTCTTCATCAAGCTGGGCCAGCGCATCATCAACGCCCTCCACCAGCCCACGCAGGATGGTCAGGTGTTCCGGGTCGATATGCGACTGCGCCCCTTTGGCGATGCGGGGCCGCTCGCCATCTCCTTCGCCGCCATGGAGGATTACTACCAGCACCACGGCCGCAACTGGGAGCGCTACGCCATGGTCAAGGCGCGGGTACTGGGGCACCAGTGCGAACACGCGGTGGAGCTGGCCGAGATGCTGCGCCCCTTCGTGTTTCGCCGCTATATCGACTTTGGCGTTATCGACGGCCTGCGCCAGATGAAGGCGATGATCGCCGCCGAGGTGCGCCGCAAGGGGCTGGAGGGCAACATCAAGCTGGGGGCTGGCGGCATTCGTGAAGTGGAGTTTATCGCCCAGGCGCTGCAGCTTATTCGCGGCGGTCGTGAACCGGCACTGCGGGTGCGTCACCTGCCGGAAGCGCTGGCCGCCATCGCCCAATGTGGCGCCCTCGAATCCGCCCATTGCGACCGCTTGCTGGCGGCTTATCGCTCCCTGCGCCGGGTCGAGAACATCTTGCAGGAGATCGGCGATCAGCAGACCCAGACCCTGCCCACCGAAGAGCGGGATCGCCAGCGGCTGATCGCCGCCCTCGGTTTTGCCGACTGGGGCGCCTTTATGGCTCATCTCGATGAGGAGATGGCCGCCGTCCATCAGGAGTTCGCCGCCGTGGTGGGGGAAGAGAAAGAGGCCCCCGCCCATCTGGAGCAGCTCTGGCTCGATCTGTGGCGCACCGAGCTCGACGCCGCCGAGCTGGAAAAACTGCTGACCGCGCAGGGGGTGGCCGAGTCCGCCCCGCTCTGCGCCGCGCTGCTGCGTTTCAAGGAGGAGTACAAGCGCCGTCAGGTGGGCCCGCAAGGGCGCATCGCGCTGGACTGGCTGATGCCGGAGCTGCTGCGGCTGGTTGTCGCCAGCGAGCAACCCGCCCGCCTGTTCGAACGGGTCTGTGAGCTGCTGACCCGCATCTTCACCCGAAGCGCCTATCTGCAGCTGCTGGCGGAGAACCCGGGCGCCCTGCGCCAGCTGGTGCGGCTGTGCGACGCCAGCCATCTGGTGAGCGAGCAGTTGGCCCGCTACCCGATTTTGCTGGACGAGCTGCTCGATCCCCAGCACCTCTACCACCCCACCCCGCTCGATCAGTACAAGCCCCAGCTGCGCCAGTTCCTGCTGCGCATCCCCGAAGAGGATGTGGAGCAGCAGATGGAGGCGCTGCGCCAGTTCAAGCAGGTGCAGCTGCTGCGCATCGTGGCGGCCGATATCGCCGGCGCCCTGCCGCTGATGAAGGTGAGCGACCACCTAACCTGGCTGGCGGAGGCGATCACCGAGGAGGTGGTCAATCAAGCCTGGGCCCAGATGAGCGAGCGCTACGGGGTGCCGCCAGAGGTGGCGCTGAGCGGCCAGCGCGGCTTTGCGGTGGTGGCCTATGGCAAGCTGGGCGGCATCGAGCTCGGCTACGGCTCGGATCTCGATCTGGTGTTTCTGCACGGCGGCGACCCCAACAGCTACACAGATGGCCGCAAGCCCATCGACAGTCGCCAGTTCTACCTGCGTCTGGCGCAGCGGATCCTGCACCTGTTCAGCACCCGTACCCCATCCGGCATCCTTTACGAGATAGATATGCGGCTGCGTCCCTCCGGTGACTCCGGCCTGCTGGTCTCGTCCCTCTCGGCCTATGAGCAGTACCAGCAAAACGAGGCGTGGACCTGGGAGCATCAGGCACTGGTGCGGGCCCGCCCCATCTATGGCGATGATGCCATCGTTGCCGAGTTTGCCCGCATCCGCCGCGATGTGCTGGCCAAGGAGCGGGAGCTGCCGACCCTGGCCCGCGAGGTGCGCGAGATGCGCCACAAGATGCGGGATCACCTGCTGAAAGCGGGGGCTGGCGAGTTCGACCTTAAGCAGTCCCCCGGCGGCATGGTGGATATCGAGTTTATCGCCCAGTATCTGGTGCTGGCCCACGCCTGCGGCGAGCCCGATGCCCTCACCCGCTGGTCCGATAACGTGCGCATCTTCGATGAGTGCGTCATGGCGGGGGTGCTGACCCTGGAGCAGGCGGAGGGGCTGAAGCAGGCCTATCTGGAGATCCGCAACCTCGGCCATCGCCTCAACCTCTCGGAGATCTCCCGCAAGGTGAGCGACGACCAGTTACTGACCGAACGAGGCCATGTGCTGGCGGTCTGGCAACTGCTGCTGGGGGAGTAATTCCCGCCAGCGGCAATGAAAAAGGGCCCGCCTGAATTGCTTCAGGCTGGCCCTTATCTTATCGGTAAAACAGCATTCTTGCGGCTGCTCAGCCGTGATCCATCACCGTCTCTACCAGCATCTGGTTGAAACGCTGATAGGCCTCTTCCTCAAGGAGCCCCGGATAGCTCAACACCCGCAGGGCATGACCTTGATAGTCAGGATGATAGGGTGGGTGGAGATGGGCATAGTCGTTTAGACAAAAGCCCAGCCCCTGATAGAAGCGCAGACGGCGAATGGCAATCTCATCCTCTGGCGGATCGATCTCGAGAATGACGGTTTTGCCTGCCCGCTCGCAAAATTCGGCCAGCAGGCGGCTGCCGTAGTTGCGGCCGCGCAGCGCCGGATTGATGGCCAGATGTTCGATATAGATCTGCTCGCCACACGCCCACCAGAAGATGAAACCGAGCAGCAGGCCGTCCTGATAAAAGATTTGGCAGTGATAGCGAGGATCCCGCATCTTCTGTGGCTGATGCTGTGACTGGCGCTGCTCGTAGCGGGGAAAACTCTCGCCATAGATCTGCCAGACCAGCGGCCACGCCGGGTGGTTTACCTCTCTAATCACTTCACTCTCAATCATCAGAACTACCTCTCCTTTATTTTGCAGAACGTTCATCTATACATGAAAAGTTCTGCCACATCATCCTCTGATGAAATAAAAGCCAGAACGCCAGATTAGTGGGCGCCATCCGGTTGCGAGACAAACTGCTGCTGGCTGCCATCGGGCAGCAGCGCCAGCACGCTTTGAGCGGACAGTTTGATCCCTGCCAGCTCGGTAGCCGGGCCGAAGTTGGCAATCAGTCGAGTGCCATCGGCAAACTCGCTCTGTTGCACAACTCCTCTTTTATCGAGCCAGCGAAAACCGGTGAGTGGCTGGTTGTAGAGCCGCTCATGCAGCGGGCGGAAGAAGGCATCGAGCCCCTTGAGATAGGGAATGCGCACGCTGGCACTATCCAGACTGAGGTTGAGCAGGGGCGGCACGTTGTAGAGCTGCTGCAACAGTTCGGTCACCTGACGGCTCTCCCTGAATTTGAGACTGTCCATCGTCCAGTGGTGGGTGGTCACTATGCTGTCGTGAAAGACGCTCTGGAACAGCGGCAACCGCAGCGCCGGATCGAAGTAGAGCCCCTGATACTCAGGTTTTAGGTGGCTCTGGCGAAAGAAGAACGCAGGCTGATAGTCGGGATACCAGACCCCCAGATAGTAGGGAGAGCGCTTGTTGCGGCGCATATCGGGATCCTGCCAGCCAAAGCCGCTGGTCTGGGGGCCGTGGGCAAAGGCCGCGGTGCGGTTGGCAACCGAGCCGCCCTCCTCGGAGCCCACCAGTACACCCTGACTCCTGGCAATCCACGCCATTCCCGCCATCCGGTTCTGTGCATCCTGCGCCTGACTGGTCGGCTTGGCCGGGTCGAAGTCGTCAAACACCATGCCGGTCGCCGCCACATCGAGGAACCAGCTGTTGTAGTGGCTCGCCTGCTGCAATTTGGGCACTCGCTGCTCCATCACCGGGCGCACACAGGCCTGATTGGTGTAGACGCCGCTATTTTGAAAGCCGCTCTTGCGCCGTCCGTTCTCCTGCATGATGCCGCAGCGCAGGTAGATATCCTGCCCCATCTGGGCGGTGAGCCAGCTCTGCTGGCGATTCCCCTCCGGCAGCGCGGTATCGTAGGAGTCGTAGGGAGCGATGAGATAGCCCGCCTGTTTGGCAAGTTCAATCCCCTCTGGCGCAGCAAAACCGGCGGTCCACTGGGGCAGACCCAGCCAGAGTTTGGGTAGTTCAGCCTGCTTGAGAGCAGCGATCATCTTGGCCGAACTGCCATCGCCCCAACTCTGTGGCTCGTTGAGTGCAGCCCCCAGTTGCGTGGCAGCCAGCGTTCGCCGGGCGGCGAAATCAGCCGGTTGCTGACCCGGATGGCGCAGCGCCCGCGCCAGCTCAACTCCGGTCAGCACCAGATTTTGCAGATAGCGGTTGCGAGCCAGATCGGGCGCTTGCAGCGCCGTTTTACTCTCCCCCTTGAGCCAGTCGGCAGGGATCAGGCGGCGCAGCGCGGGCCAGCTCTTCACATCCTGTGGCACCAGCAGTCGTTCGCCCCAGAGGTAGAGGTGAGAGGCACCGATCAGCCGCTTGCCATCCTTTACTGCCGCCAGCTTGCTCTCGAGCGAGACCAGCTCGCCCCGCGCCTGCAGCCAGCTGCGATAGGCCTTGCCCGCCGCCAGCCAGTCGTTGCCCGGTTGTAGCGAGACCGCCACCTCATAGGGGGCGGCCAGATTGAGGCGATTGACGCTATGGGTCGCCGTAAGGGCAATGCCATCTTGCTTGGGCGCAAAGGTGAGCCGGTTGTTGAAGGGGTTAGCAAAGAGGATCGCCAGCTGCTGATCGCCGTGATCCAGCCCAACCACCGGCAGGGTCAGATTATCCGTCGTGTTGATCCCCTGATACTCCTGCGCCAGCGCCTTGCGCCACGCAGTGTGCGTAGTCGGAATGCGAAATCCCTCGTGGATCGGCAGTATCAGCGCCTGCGCACCTGACGGCACCCGCGGCCACACCAGATCGCCAGCACTCGCACGGCTCAGGGTGAGGATCAGACGGTTGCCCTCAAGGCGAGCCAAGGCCCGCATCTCGCCATCGGCACGGGTCAGCCAGCTGGCGCGCTCCCCCTCCTGCTGCAGAGCGGTGACCGGCTGGCGCGGGCCGGGGGAAGAGATGGCAAGATGCTGGCCCGATGGCAGCACAGCCTCGGCCGCCAGGGTGGCGGGATCCAGCTCGATACGCCACTGATCGTTGGCCAGGGTCAGCGCCTCGGCAGGCAGGGAGAGCAGCGGCATCAACAGCAGCAGCGAGCGGATCCGGCTCGCTAATTCGGGAAGAAGAGTCATGGTCGGTGATTCCTGATAAAAACGGGAGCCGCCATTGCAGCAGATCGGCAGGCTCAGATTGTCAGGGCAATGTCAGGATTAAGCCCAGAACAAAAACGGAGAGGCTGCTCTGCCATTTCCTGTTTAATAGCCACCACCATCCACTGGCCAATTGTTGCAAATAACATCAGTAAAAAGTGACAGCCATTGCACCAGCGAAACAATCTGTGACTGAGGCAGCTCATCCATCGCTGCCTGCAACGACTCAACCCCTTGGCATCACTCCACCGGCCCTGCCTGACTGTGGCTTAGCTGCAACACCAGCTGGCCGCGCTGGCTGGTCTGCACCAGCGAAAGGGTACGCCAGCTGTCGGGCGTGGCAGCAGGCCAGTTCACCGGCTCATCGGGCGCAATGCGGTGCCACCAGAGCAGGGAGTATTGCGGGCGAGCCAGCACAGCCTGATCGAGCCAGAGCGGCGTACAAGAAGCGGGATTGGCGGGGGGATTGGCCACCGTCTGCGGCGAGCGGGAGAGCCAGTCCAGATCCTGCACCGCAGGCAGCGGCAGCACTACCTGCCACTCCTTGCCAGCCACCGCCAGCCGCAGCTGATAGAGCCCGGCTGGCAAAGGCGTCGGTAGATCGGCCCCCACGACCCTGACCCCTTTATTCTCTTCCGCCTCCCACTGGGCACCTTCCAACCGGTTGCGACCAGCGGGATCGACAAGTTCAGCTGCGGTGATGGACCCCTCCCCGGTCAGCTGCACCCGATAGTCCCGCAGCAGCGGCGCATCGCGCTGGATCAGCTCAAGACGCAGCTCGCTCACCCCATCAGGCAAGGTCAGCGGGAAATCCTTGCCGCAGTGTTGGGCACTCAGCGCGGCCAGCATCCGCTGCCAGCTGCGGCGCTCGGCATCGCTGTTGAGGGCAGGCCATGCCTGCTGCAAAGATTGCCAGGCGTGCCGGTTATCACCCTGCAACAGCGCCAAAGTAGCCGGTTGCAGCGGGTCGGCGCGTTCGGTGTCCTGGAGGCGTTCGGTTGCCATCACGCAGCTTGCGTTCAGCAAGCCGACGCTTAGAGCCAACAGCAGAGCGGCCAACGTTACACGCTTCACGCTGTCACCTCCAGTCGGTAGCCGATGCCGCGCACCGTCTCGATAGCCAGCCCAGGCAGCTTCTGGCGCAGTTGCAGAATATGGGTATCGACGGTGCGGGTGGAAGGAAACGCCTGATAGCCCCATACCCGGTTGAGGATCTCCTCCCGGCTCAGCACCCGCCCCGCCATTCGCACCAGCAGGGTGAGCAGGGCAAACTCGGTAGGGGTAAAGCTCACCTCCGCATCCTGCCAGCTCGCCTGCATCCGGGCGGGGTGGAGCTGCAAGCCGCCCACCGCCTGAGTGCCATCCCCCAGCTGGCGCAGCTGGGCCCGGATCCGCGCCAGCAGCTCATCGTGGGAGAAGGGTTTGGTCAGGTAGTCGCGCGCCCCCGCATCGAGCCCGGCCACCCGATCGCTCACCTCCACCCGGGCGGTGAGCACGATCACTGGCAGCGCCTTTCGTGCCAGCCACTGGGGCAGCCAGTCGAGGGCATCCCCCTCCGGCATGGAGCGATCCAGCAGCACCAGATCCGCCGCCAGCCACTGCTGCTCCGCCGCAGCCAGAGTGTCGCACCAGAGGCAGCGATACCCTTCGCGTGTCAGATAGCGTTGCAGGTTCTCCGCCAGCAGCGCCTCGTCTTCGACAAGCAGGATGGTCTTCATGATTCGGTGTCGCTCCAGAGTTGGCAGGGCAGCGTCAGGGTAAAGGTAGTGGGCGGGCCGGATAAGGCGAGGTGCCCGCCAAGGCGGCGCAACAGATGGCGCACGATGGCAAGCCCCAGCCCCAAACCATCGGCACGGGCACCACGGCGCAGCAGGGTGGCGAGCCGGTAACCCGGCAGCTCGCCGCCATCGCTGACCGCGAGGTTCAAACGCCCCGCCTGCCAGCTGGCACAGATCCGAACCGGTGCGCGGCCATGCTGACTGGCGTTGCGCAGCAGGTTGTCGAGGGCGAGATCGAGCCAGTAGAAGGGGAGCGCCAGAGTCATCTCCCGCTCAAGGCAGAAGGCGGCACCATGCCGCTCGCAAGCCAGGGTGAGCCACTCGGTGAGACTGACCGCCACCCGCTCATCCTCGAGAGTCTCAGCCGCCAGATAGTGGCGACTGGCCTGCGCCAGTTGATGCAGGCGGGCGACACTGCCCAGCAGCTGACCCACGCTCTGCTGGGCGGAAGGGGGCAGCCGGTCGAAATCGTGGCGCAGCTCCTCGCTGATGCCGGAGAGCGCCATGATGGGAGTACGCAGCTCGTGGGTCAGCATCTGCAACGCGACGCGCCGCTCCCGCAGCAGACGCCAGCGCTGCCAGCTGGCCCACCCCAGCAGCAGGATGAAACCAAGAGAGCTGGCCAGCGCCAGCCACTGCCAATGCCAATGCAGCGTGGGGCGAGTATTGAAGCAAATCGCTCCGACTCGCTCTTCACAAGTACCAGCAGTGCGGCTATCCAGCGTCATGCCAAGCCGCTCGGCCAGCGGCTGCCACTGCCCGGCGCCGTAACGACGCCACTGCCCATCGGCAAGCAGCCAGAGCTGACCCGATTGCAGCAGCCAGCGCTCCCCCCGCAGCAGGGCATCGAGGTTGTCATCGCCGAGCTCGCCAAGCAGCCCCAACCGATCGCGCCGCTCCCGCACATGGAGCAGAGCGTCGAGCCCCGCCGCCGGATGACCAGCCAGCCAGCGGGCAGCGCTGGAGCCACCCAGCGGATAGATTGGGTGAGCGGCAAACCAGCGGGCCGAGGGTACAGCCCCTTGGCCGCAAAGCGCCCGCAGCAGCGGCAGCCACTCGGCAGGCAACTCATTCTCTGCCCCGCACTCCTGCTGATAGCGATAGATGGCCTGCAGTTGACGCAGCGGATAGCGCTGCCAGGCAGGATGAAGGGGATCGGGAGCAATCAGGCGACGGTCGAGCCGCTGCACCTCGTCAAGAGGCAGCGCCTGTTCGGGTGCCTGCTTGGCCAGCTCGCCCGCCAGGCGATCCGCCAACGGCCCGGCCTGCGCGGGATTCGCCATGCCATAGCAGATCAGGGAGCAGAGCAGCAGGATCAGGCGCATGGGTTCAACTCGAGATGACTCCGGATGAAGGCGCAACAGATCACTGCGCCATAAAAAATGTCAGCGCCATTTTTCAATGGCGCTGACATCCGGTCAACCGCTAACGGCATTTGCGCGGCTCCCGCCAGCCCATGTGAACCGTCACCTATTTGAACAGTCCCTTGAGCAGCTGGTCAGCCACCCCTTTGACGGCTTCATTGTCGGCCTTGTCCCCCAGCAGCTTCTTGAGGCCGCGTTCGGCCTCCTTGCGCGCCTTATCCTCCAGCAGCTTGTTGTTGCTAAGCAGCGCCTTTACGTCGAGCTGGTAGCTGGGGGCTTGCCAGTGACCGCCGATGCGCACCGGAATGGTGATCTCCTTCAGCTCATCCACATCCTTGCCCCCCTGCCCCTTGCTGCTCTCGACAATGGAGGTGAGGAACAGGAAGTCGAGGCTCTCCGGCACCAGCGCCGTCTGCCCATCCCCCTTGACCCGCAAGGCGGGGGCAAAAAGCTGGATGTCGTTGCTGCGGGCGATGCCGTCGGCAATCTGGAAGCTGGCGGTGAGGGCGCTGAAGTCGGTCTTGCGCGCCTCCTTCACCTGCTCGGCCCCCTTGCCGGTGAGGGTGGCCCGCGCCTCGCGGATCATCTCCGGCAGGTTGATGCCATGCAGGGCGCCGTCACTCAGCTTCAAGGTGACCTTTCCCCGCATCCCGTTGCGCAGTGCCAACGCAGAGAGACCGCGCCCCTGCACCTGCACATCGAGATCGCCCTTACCCTCCAGCAGATCGCTCTGGGCCAGAGTCTGCAGCAAGGGACGAATGTTCACCCCGGCCACCTGATTGTGCACCTTGTAGGTCGTGGGTTGCTGGCGCGCGTCGAGAACTCCTTTCGCGTTTACCTGACCGCCAGCCACGGTCGCGCTGAACTGTTTGAGCGTCAGCAGTCCCTTGGCCAGAGCCACCTGCAGATCGACAGCGCCGAGATCCAGCCCTTTCAGGCGCAGGCTGCCAAGTTGCAGCCGACCATCCAGATCCACCCCCTTGAGCGCGCCCAGATCCGGTTCAACCGCGGAGAGGGCTTCGCTCTTGCCGGTTGCCGCTTTATTGCCACTTGCAGCGGTATTGGAAGCACCGACCGCCGGTTTGTCCTCTTTCGCCTGTGCGGTCGTGGTCGGTGCCGATTTGGCGAGCCATTTGTCGAGATCCAGCTTCTCCCCCTTGAGATCGAAGCTGATCGAGGGAACAGCGCCAAGCTGCACGCTTCCATCACCATTCAACAGCGCCTCATCGGCACTCATCACCAGCTTGCTCAGGGTAATCAACTGCTTGTCGAGCTCGGCACGGGCAAAACCGGCCAGTTTCAGCTTCATCTGCGGGCGTGGCAGCGCATCACCTTCCAGCGCGGCGGTCAGCAGCACATCGGAGAGCTCGGCAAGCTTCATCTCTTTATCGAGCCGTCCCTTGAGCGTTCCTTCCAGCGAACCAGCCAGTGAAGCTTGCTGCCCCTCTACCTTGGCCCCCTTCAGCGCCAACGTGAGGTTGCTCCACTCACCCAGGGCCAATCGGTCCCCCTTGATGGAGAAACTATCGAGTCGCAGGGACGGGTCACTCAGGCTGCCACTGAGGCTCAGATCTTTCAGTTCACTGGCCATCACCTCCTGCGCCAGCTTGATCTGGGTCTGCCCTTTAACGTCGAAAGCGAGCTTGTCGGCACTCCCCTTGGCGGCCAGCGTCACGGGTACCCACTGACCGGTGGCCAGCTGCCCCATATCGAGATCGAGGCGATCCAGTCGCAGCGAGGTGCCGCTGCGATCATCCTGTATCAGCGCACTGGCCTGGGAGAGCGCGACACCCTGCAAGCTGATCTGCCAAGGCTTGCTATCAGCGGTTGGCGCAGGGGTTGCGGGGACGACCGGTTCGCTTGCATCAGCAGCGGCATCCTTGAACAGTCCGCTCAGATTGGAGCTGCCATCCACCTTGGTCTGGATAAAGAGATGGGCGCCACTCAGGGTCACCTTGCCGATCTCCAGGCGATGGGAGAGCAGCGGCAACAGGGCAACCGAGGCCTCCCCCTGTTCGAAACGAACCAGATCCGGCTCGACAAAACCGGCCGGATTACGCAGGGCGACCTTTTCCAGCGAGAGGCCGAGACTCGGCCAGAAACGCCAGTCAATCCCCCCCGCCATCACCAGTTCGCGCCCCGTGCTCTTGCGCACCTGTTCAGCCAGTTGGGGCTTGAATTGATTGGGGTCGATGAGGCTTATCAGCGTCACTATGGCCAGCAAGGCCGCCACGGCGATGCCGAGCAAGATGAGAACTATCTTCTTCACGATATGCTCCTTGAATCCGGATCCACTGCTGACTATACCACTCACCGTCTGACGAATGGCGTCTGCGGGACAAAAGCGGACAAGGATGAGACAGGGATGGTCGCTGCCAATCCCCCATCGTCATCAGCAGGGATCAGGCTTGCAAAGAGGATTGCTGCAGCCGCGCCATCGCAGTGCGCGTCGACTCGAAAGCAAAGCGGGACAAGGGGACATCGCGGATCTTCAACCACTGACAGGCGGCCACATCATCAGCTGGCTGGATGAACGGTTTTTCACTCAGCCTGATGGCGAAAAAGGTGTCACAGGTGTGATAGGTGATGCCATCGTAGGGGTAAATATTGGGGAATGAGCCAAGATAGGTGCAAGGATGAGCGCTGACATCGAGCTCCAGCTCCTCCTGCAACTCGCGCACCAGTGCCCCCTCCAGCGACTCGCCGGGATCGACAAATCCGCCCGGCAGATCCAGCAACCCCTTGTCCGGATTGCGGGCGCGTACCGCAACCAGCACCTCATCCTGCCAGCAAAGCGCCACCATCACAGTCGCCGCGACATTCTGGAAAAAATGAAAACCGCAGCCACAGCGAAACTCTTTGGGGCTGACGCTCTGCAGGGTTTGACCGCCACATTTTGGACAAAACATGGGCTATCTCCGACCAGATAAAGCGCTATTTTACGCTGCCATCGCTGTTTTTATGAGTAAAAACGACAGGAAGAGGGGAAGTTGGGGGGAAGGAAAAAATATAACGGGTCAATTATCAGACGATTTAATAAATTGCAGGCAATAAAAAACCCCGCTCGATGAGCGGGGTTTCTTGTATTGGGTGCCTGGCAGTGTCCTACTCTCGCATGACGAATGCCACACTACCATCGGCGCTACCGCGTTTCACTTCTGAGTTCGGCATGGGATCAGGTGGTTCCACGGCGCTATTGCCGCCAGGCAAATTCTTCAATCTGTGAAAGCTGACGTGAGTAGTGATGTTGCGCTTTGCTTGTCACTATCACTGAATTAGTAGTTCGTTCTATTTGCTACAAGGCCAGA